>DYKL01000268.1 GCA_020722645.1 Acetofilamentum sp.
CAGGTGCTTTAATCTTTTTTTTAATTTGGAAATAAAAAGGTATTTTTGCATTTTTAATTTTAGGAAATGAGAATTGTAATAGGAGGAGCCGGTAGTGTGGGAACACACTTGGTTAAAATGTTTACCGAAAGCAATTATGATGTGGTTGTTATAGACAACGACAAAGAACAACTGCAGGAAATTTCATCGCATTTTGATGTTATGACTATTTTTGGCTCTATATCTAGCCACAGAATATTAAAAGAAGCTGAAATAGGCAAAGCAAAATTGTTTATTGCTGTTTCTAATGCACAGGAAACCAATATTTTAGCGTCTATAATTGCCAAAAAGCTTGGAGCTAAGCAAACTATTGCAAGAATTGATGATTCTGAATACTTGATAGAACAAAACAAAAAAATGCTTACTGATTTAGGTCTAGACAGTTTGGTTTATCCTGAAATTTTGGCTTGCGAAGAAATAGTTTCTCAATTAAAACAACCGGGAATGATTAAAGATATTCATTTTACTTCCGGTAAACTAGATTTATTTGCTATCAGAATTTCATATTCTTCCGAATTAGCATATAAAAATTTAATGGAAATTGATAAATTATACCCTTCAATTATAGCGAGGATTGTAGCAATAAAAAGAGAAGAAACAACAATAATACCTCGTGGTAAAGATGTTGTTTTACCCGAAGATATTTTATACATAATAACCGACTTGAATGGAAAAGAAGAAATTTTAAGCATAATGGGTATCGAAATCCTTGATATTAAAAATGTTATGATTCTTGGAGGTAGTAAGATAGGTGTAAAAGTAGCTAAAGCTCTCGAAAAATCTTGCTTTGTAAAATTATTCGAGAAATCAAGAGAAAAAAGCTATGAAGTAGCAGATATTTTGAAAGACACTTTAGTTATTCACTCCGAAGCCAGAACTGCCGATTTTTTACTTGATGAGGGAATTTCCAAAACGGACGCTTTTATTGCTGTTACAGGTAATTCTGAGATTAATATGCTTTCTTGTATGCTTGCGAAAAGGCTTGGTGTTAAAAAAACCATTGCAGAAATTGAAAACACTGACTACATTGATTTAGCGAAAAGATCAGAAATTGACTACATAATTAACAAAAAACTGATTGCAGCAAGTAATATTTTCACGCATGTAATGGACGCTGAGGTCCTCAGTGTTAAGTATTTTGCCGAAACAAAGGCTCAGGTTTTTGAATTTATTGTCAGTGAAAACTCTAAAGTTGCCAAAAAACCTCTTAAAGATTTAGGATTTCCTGAACAGGCAATAATTGGCGGTGTTGTTAGAGATGAAAAACCTTTCATTGCAATTGGTGATACTCAACTGAAAATTAATGACAAAGTTGTTGTTTTTAGTTTGTCCGGAATCAGCAATGAGCTTGTTAAATGGTTTAAATAAACAGATAATGTTATTCAATTTTATATATACATTTGTTATCAAATTGTATTTTTTAGCAGTTTTAATTGCTTCAATTTTTAATAAAAAAGCACGTTTGTGGATTAAGGGTAGGAAAAATTGGTATGAAAATATAGTTAAAATAAAAGATAACATTAAAAATTCGTATTGGTTTCACGTTTCTTCTCTTGGAGAATTTGAACAAGCCAGACCACTGATTGAAAAAATAAAAAAACAAAAACCCGAACAAAAAATAGTACTTACTTTTTTCTCCCCATCAGGTTTTGAGATTAGAAAAAATTACCCACTGGCAGATTATGTAACATATATTCCGCTTGATACAGTAAAAAATGCAAAAAAATTCATTGAAATTGTAAAACCACAAAAAGTTATATTTGTTAAGTATGATTTTTGGTACAATTTTATAAAATTATTACATAAAAAAAATATTGAGATATATTTAGTGTCAGGCATATTTAGAAAAAATCAGTTTTTGTTTAAAAAAATAGCAAAAAAATATCGAAACTTGCTATTTTGGTTCACTCATCTTTTTGTTCAAGATGATTTATCTGTTGAAATTTTAATGTCAAACGGTTTAAATAATGTAACAAAATGCGGAGATACAAGATTTGACAGGGTTGTTGAAATTGCGGAAAATTCAAACGATATTGAAATTGTAAAAAAATTTGTAAATGAAAAATTTTGCATCATAGCCGGAAGTACTTGGCTCGAAGATGAAAATAAATTATCTGAATTTTTTAATAATATCACCAAAGATATTAAACTTATAATTGCTCCTCACAACATTGAAGAATCAAGAATTATTGAAATTTTAAAATTATTCAATCGTAAACTTGTAAGATTTTCAAAAGCAGATTTAAAAAATGTTTCTGAATTCGATATTTTAATTATTGATAATATCGGCATGCTTTCTTCGATATATAAGTATGGCAAAATAGCTTATATAGGAGGAGGATTCGGATACGGAATACATAATATTATTGAAGCTGCAGTTTATGGTATGCCAGTAATATTCGGACCTAAATACAAAAAATTTAATGAAGCCATAGAAATGATAAAAATAAATGCTGCCTTTTCGATTAACGATTCAAATGATTTAAAAAAATATTTTAATATGTTTTTAAACGATAATCTTTTTCTTGAAAATATATCTGAAAAGGCTAAAAATTATGTGTATTCAAACAAAGGTGCAAGTGAATTTATATTGAAAAAAATATTAAATTAATTATCAGGTATTAAAAGAAAAATTAACTTTGTAATGTTTATTTAAACTAAATAAAAATAAGAAAATTTAAAGAAGATGGAAGTAAATAAAGAACTAATTATCAGAAAATTAAAAGACATCATTGTCCCTGAATCAAATCAACCGGTAAGTGAATATATCAAAGATTTAAAAATTGAAGGTAAAAAAATTTTTTTAAAAATTGACCTCGATAAAAAATCTTCTCCTTTAAAAAATTCGCTTGAAAAAGTTGTAAAAAACGTACTTTCTGATATTACAAAATCAGGTTTTGAGCTGGAATTAAATATTACAGCCGAAAAATTAGAAATGAAACAGGTAAACCTAAACCCACCTGTTCAATCAAATCCTTTAGCAAACGTAAAAAATATAATTGCAGTTGCTTCCGGCAAAGGTGGTGTCGGAAAATCAACAGTTTCGTCAAATTTGGCAATTGCTTTGGCTAAAACCGGTGCTAAAGTAGGTCTTTTAGATGCCGATGTTTATGGTCCTTCAATACCGACTATGTTCGGACTTGAGCAAGAAAAACCTGTCGTCAAAAAAATTGACAATAAAGACTGGGTTTTGCCAATGGAAAAATACGGCGTTAAGCTAATATCAATCGGCTTTTTTGTTAGACCACAAGACGCTTTGATTTGGCGTGGTGCTATGGCTACTAATGCTGTTAAACAACTTATTGGAGATATTTACTGGGGAGACCTTGATTATTTTGTAATCGACTTACCTCCCGGAACAGGAGACGTACCTTTGACAATGGTTCAAACAATTCCTATTACAGGTGCTGTTATTGTTACAACTCCTCAAAAAGTTTCAGTTGCTGATGTCGTCAAATCCATCGGAATGTTTAAATCCAATAAAATTGAAGTTCCGATTCTTGGCGTAATTGAAAATATGGCTTGGTTTACTCCTGCCGATGCTCCCGACAAAAAATACAGGATTTTCGGTCAAGGTGGAGGAGAACAAATTTCAAAAGAATACAATATCAAATTATTAGGTCAAATTCCTTTGATTGAAAAAATTGTTGAAAATTCTGACAACGGAAAACCCAGTGTGATGAATGAAAATTCACCTGAAGCAAAAGTTATGATGGATGTTGCAAATAATATTATTGAGCAAGTTAAAATCAGAAATGAAAAACTAGAACCAACCAAAATTCTTCAAATTACTCACTAATTTAAAAAATAAATACTCTTTGATGATTTTTCATCAAAGAGTTTTTTTATGGAAAAAAACGAAAAAATATCAATAATCAAGTCGGCACTAGATAAAATAAGACCATACTTAATACAAGATGATGGAGATGTCGAATTTTTGAATCTCACCGAAAATGACGTTGTAGAATTAAGATTTTTAGGAAATTGCAAGAAATGTAAGTTTAAGGAGCAAACAAAAAATTCAATTTTAAAACATATTCAAAAATATTATCACGCCCATAATATTGTAGAAGTTGATTAAAAATTACTTTTTATTAAGTAAAAAAATGAAACTTATACTAAACCGCTAACAAGATGAACGTAGTGAAATCTTTTAATTAGTTTAGCTAATGCCGACAAACTATCAATCTTAATATAAAAAAGAAGTGAATTATATTAAGCAACTTGATAGCAAGTCGGTATGAGTTTTCAAAAGAATACAAAAAATACAGAATTATAATTGCAATGGATCAAGCTTCTTGGCATACTGGTGATAAATGCAAACAATGGGAGAATATCGTTTCGTTATTAATTCCTCCAAGAGCACCAGAATTAAATCCAGCTGAGAATTTCTGGCATCATATACGGACAAATGAAAAGTTTAATAATCATTATTTCAATTCAATGGATGAAGTAGAAGATGCTTTAGAAAAGGTATTAGCAAAAATGCACAAAGAAACAGAAGTAGTAAAATCTTTAAGCTTATTCAATTGGATATCTTCGGCATTATGATAGCGGTTTGGTATAAGACATTATTTTATTGTTGCTCATACAGTATCATTAAAAGAAATTTTTAAATCTGATTTTATGATTTGGCCTAATCCTTCAAAATGAATATTCAATTTTGCCTGCTAAATAAATTCCGATTTTTCAGTCGTTGTTTATGATGTAAAAGGAAATAGCGTATTTAGCGAAGTCTATAAAAGTACCCCTGCAAATTTTTATAGTATTGATTTAACAGATGTGGAGCAAGGTCTTTATTTTGTTAAAATAATTTCAAAAGAATGTTTATTTGTAGAAAAAATAATTATTGAAAATTAAAAATTATTTGCATATTAAGACGTTTCAAGTTTGCCAATTATTTGTTTGTACGTCAATG
>DYKL01000269.1 GCA_020722645.1 Acetofilamentum sp.
ATTAAAGGATTGCTGCAAAAAGGTTTAATTGTAATGTCTGAATTCGTTGCCCAGACCCCTCGTCCTCTAACCTGATATCCTCTATTTGCATTTCCGTTATATAAAAAATGATTGCCTGAAATTGTTGCTTTTGAGTTATACAAATATATAAATGCCCATTTTATGGATGATAAATTATCGTAATAATAATCATCAACTTCAAATATATTATTATATAAACTAAAAAAATTATTCCCCTCTTTTTGACTGTCCATTATATCATCACAATTATTTTTAAAACTACAGTTTCTTACATAAGCTCTGTTATTTTGACCATTCATTACAATACCCTGAAACAGATTTTCAAAATTATTTGAAGAACATATAAATTTTGCATTATTTGAAGAGATACCGGTACATGAATAAACGGCTTTTTTGGGAGTTAAATTTTTAAAAGTAGTATTTGAAATATTAATTCCTTCAACATAATTAAGATCTACTGATGAAAGAGGTCTATAATCATTATATTCAAAAGTGCTATTGTGGATGTAACTAACATTGTTTATTATAAACAAGGGATTGTTAAATCCAAAATTGTGATATTGAGTGAATGTTATACTTTTTCGATTGTTTCTAAAAGTTGCGCCGTCAATTCTTACGATACCTCCATTATCCTCACCATATACATTTGAAGGATTTCCAACCCAAACACCAGTAAAAGAGTTTTCGATTACCGACCCGTTTTTAATTTCTAAAACACCTTGATTTTCTTCTGTTTGTGAAAGTTCGGTGTTCCCTAAGATAATGATGCCTTGCCATTGCTCGCCGCAGGAGTTAGTGAGTTTAGCATTGTTGATAATAAGCTGACTACCCGGGTAAACAATTATTTTAGCGTCGGGTGAAAATTTTATTGTTGAAGAATTTATTGTAAGTGTTGAATTACCGTTTACTTCAACAACCTGATTTACAGTCATGTTTTTCGACCAGACAGTATCTGAACTTATTGAAAGTACTGAATTATCAAAATAACAACCCAAATCGGCTCTCCAAACTCCGCGACCATAAGTGGCAACAATTAATTGCTGAGTTGTATTGTTTATTTTCATATCCGAAGCAATAACAAGCGGAAAATCACCAAAACGCTCCCAAGTAGTGTCAGAACCTTCACTTACATTCTCCAAATAAAAAACACCAACATCAGAAGCAAGAAAAAGCATATCAAACGGTTCGTAGTATTTTATGTCATTTACAGGGATGTTTGGGAAATCATGGCTGATATTATTCCAAGTTTCATTTTCATAGTCAAGCTGAAAAACCTTATTACCATTAGAAAAATTGCCTATTGAAATCCAAACTAAATTTTCTTCCTTAGGATGACATTCAATACCGGTTATTTTACCTTGTAATTTTGAGTTAACTATTAATTCATCGGCTAAGTTGAACGAAATATTTTCACCCTGCGAACCAATAATATAGTGTCTTCTTTCCTTCTTATACCAAAATAATAGTAATTCCAATGGTCATAAGAGGAATAATATAAAATTTCCGGATTGGATTTCGGTATTGCCATAGCGCTTATTAATCCCCAAGACCAAGCCCAAGAACTGTCTATTGGTGTTGTAGCCGAATATTGTTGATTGTCTTTAATAAAATGTGAACCTGCATCAACAGATCGACAAATCAAACCACTGCCTTTGGCTTGTGTAGCAGCAAATACTATGTTTGGGTTTGTAGGATGCAATAATATAGGATAATCTAATATAGGTGTTTCTATATTTGTAGAAATCCAATTTGTACCACCGTTAAAAGATACTCTTAAATTAAAATTTCCTCTTATGTAAATAGTATCATTATGAATAGTACTAATTGCAGTAGCACCACCGTCTCCGCCGAACACATGTTTCCAAACTCCCACTGAATCACTTTTATGAGTACCATTATCATGCTGTCCTGTTAAAAATATATTTGGATCTTGTTCTGATATAGAAACAGTATATATTTCATTTAAAGCCAAATCACCGGTTACGTCTGCCCATGGCTGAGAACCTGTTTCTGTCATTCCAATACCTCCGTCAGTAGCAGTTATTATAAAATTTGGGTTTGACGGATCCGGGAAACAGATGTCTCTTATGTCGGTATGAAGACCGGAATTAATACCATCAAAATCACTTATATTATATGGTAGTTCTGCTTTATGCATAGTTACTCCACCACCATAAAATAAACCACTTGATGACATTTCAAAATTTAAGACAAATGAACGTGCATATCCGATACTTGAGGCATTACCATTTGCTAATTCAATAAAATTTTCACCATAATCATTAGTTTTGGCGAACATGTTATATTCTACATCGGATGATTTTTTTAAAAATATTAAGAAGTAAAATTCATTATTATAAACACTTGAGCCTAATCTAAAATCTTTTATATCAGTTGGTAATAATGCTAAAACACCATCAGTGATATTTTCCCAAATTTGATTTGTGCTATTCCAACGCATCAGAGAGCTTCCTGTGATAAACATTTGATTAGGGTTAGCCGGGTTAATGTCAATTTCCCTAAAAGTACCTTCATAATTTTCGCTTGCCATTTCAGTCCAATTATTACCCAAATCTTCACTTTCAAACACTTTTTCGGTTGATAAAGCATATAATTTATTGGGATTTGTTGGATGAAATGTTATATCTCTGAAATTCATCATATCTTCGGGTTCAAACGATAAAATTTCGTCCCAAGACTCACCACCATCATAAGTTCGATAACAGCCTGTTCCATAATATCCGTGTCTTAACAGACCATTTGCAAAAACACCGGTAGCAATAAATATAGTATCTTTATTAGTAGGGTGAACTGCAATCCGATAAACACCACCCCAAATATCGGGAGTTTTGAGAGAATAATTTTTCCCGCCATTTGTAGATTTCTACAAACCGCCATTAGCAGCACCTACATAAATTATTGTGTCATCTCCTTTTATAACACCTTCAACGGAATTTATGCGACCGAGATACGGGGCACTACCAGAATAAACATTTCTTGGACCAAAATTATCCCAGTTTACAGGAAATGAGTTTTGTTTTGTATTAGAATAATTTTTCATTGCATTAACATAAGAAACAACATCTCCGTTTTGGTCTATTCTACTATCCCAGAAAGTAGCATATCTAACATAACGCTTAAGAGCTGATGAGTCAATTGTTCGCAAACCTTTACTTGCATCAAGTTTTATTTGTTCAATGCTTGCTATCTTTTGAAAATAGTTTAAACTATCGCTTTGTAAAATCTCATAAATTGTTTGAGAATAAACGACTAAATTCAATATAAATAGTAGCACAAAAATTATTGTTTTTTTCATAGTTGTATAATTTTTTGAGTAATTGTATAATTTTCAGATTGAATTTTAATAAAATAAATACCAGATGGGCAATTAGTTAATTCGATAATTAGTTGATTAGTAAATTGACTATTTGAATATACAATTTTACCAGTTAAATCTAAGATTTCTATTTTTTCTATTGTAAATTTATCACTATGAATTGTTAATTGGTCAGTAATAGGATTTGGGAAAATAGAAAAACTTTTTTTAACATTTTCATCAATGCTGTAAGGACAATTTTCAAAACTACACCCCCACAATGCTCCATATTCAGATTGATAAATTGAATTAGTGTTGTTTTCATAAACACAAGTCAAATAAGCAGCTTGGAAATTTAACGAATCCCATGAAGGATCTGAGGCTGAATGTACTAGACCTGCTAATGAACCAATTCCTTCTATCCAAATAACGTTACATCCCCAGTTAAAGTTTTTTAAATAATAAATTTTCCTTTCTATTCCAAAAACATTTACCGTTTTAGTAGAATCTAAATATAACCATACACCCGGCACAGAATATGCCGAAATGTACATACTATCCCCTTCCAGCAAAGAGAAATCGTAGATAAGTGTTTCCGGGTAATCAGGGTTACTTCGTTCGTATATTTTTTGAGCTATAGTATCTTCACGGTAGCAGCAATATCCTCCTTTTGTGTCAAGATAGTTTAACTTATAATATAACGTATCATTCACATTTAAAATATTATCGTTATAATCTACAAATAATTTTTCTACCCACCATCCACCGAATTCTTCGGCTTGTACACTATACCAAACTTTATTAGTATCAAAAAGCGGTATGTATGGGCGGTCTTTTTGTTGTGCTTGTAGCACATTACTGCTTAAAATTATCATCAAAAGCAGTAGTTTTAAAAATTTATTTTTCATATTTTTTAGATTTAAAAATGATTAAATAATTATAATACAATTTTGTTTAGTTAGTAGATTTTATATATTGCCCCGCTGGGGCAAAGGTTTAGGTTTATTTTTTTTTACAATTATTAAGCCCCTCTGGGGCATTTTTTTTTAACTAAACTACATTGAATAAAATTTCTTTTTTCGCGATAACACAGGAAAATCAACAAACCTGCGGTTTGTTTCGTTACTAATATTGGCGAAACAAACAAAAATCATCAGAGCATAGTGTTATATTTTTTTATGAGTTTTAGGTTTTGGTCTATTCTGCTGTTACGAAACTTATACACTATAATTTTAATTGTTTTCATATTTTATTTTTTAAAAAGTTAGATTACTTGTTTTTTTCAAATATATGAAAAATTTCAGAATGGAGTTTGGAAAAGAATTAAAAATTGATGGGTTGCTTTGCTCCTCGCAAAGTAAAAAAGTTTGTAAATCATGCCCTGATATGAATGTGGCGGAGAGACACGCCACAGCGTGTCTGTACAAAAGGGTCTAAAGTTGTATTTATAATATGATAAAAATATATAAGCTATTTTAGAGGGGGGGGGTAATAAAATAATATGATAGTTTTGAGCTTGCATTTTATTATTTTGAGGTAGAAATTTAAATAAATTATTTTGCATATTAAGACGTTTCAAGTTTGCCAATTATTTGTTTGTACGTCAA
>DYKL01000270.1 GCA_020722645.1 Acetofilamentum sp.
AATTTTAAAAATGAAAAAAGATTCTTTCTCGTCGTTCAGAAAAGTTGCCACAGTGTCATTAGTTTTAATAGGGTTGGTATTTGCGGGGTGTGAAAAAGAAATTCAAAACGAACAAACAAATCAAAAAAACTTAAAAGTAATAAATTTTAACAATTTTGATTTAACAGTTAAAAACAATATGCTTTCTTTTGCAACGGATGAGGCTTATGATGAGGCACTCACTTTTTTAGCAAAAGATGAACAACAAAATTTTGCAGAATGGAATCAAAAGGTCGATTTTGTTTCTTTAGCAAAAGTGAATAAATGCAAAAAAGAAGAATTACCTGTTTTTGATAATATTATTGCAAATATGTTAAATTCAGAAAGTTTAATTGAAATTCAAGGTAAAATATTTAAACTTGACTTTGATAAGCAAATTGTCCTTGTTTTTGAAAATCATAATGCATATTTAAATGATAAATGTTCAAAGACATATTCTTTTAATGACGAAGTATTAACAATGGAATTTGGGACACAAGAAGAAATTGAATCAATAAAAACAACAAAAGCAACTGATTTTTACCTGCCTAGTTTTAGAACTTGGTATAATGTGGGTAATACAGATGTAAAGTATAGAATAGCTTATGTAAAATTAGGAGTTTACTTTACATTATACGCTTTAATAAAGAAAACAGCAATACAATTTGGAGGGACTTATGTTAGTGTATGCGCTTCAGGATATTACAAACCTAAAAATAAATCAAAAGTCAGTTATGATTGCGATGATTACTTTGCTCAAGGTTGGGGACCAATCGAATATATTGCAAGACCATGGTCAAGCATGAGAAGCCTTGAATATTATTATATTGAAGGGTTTTTCCATGCTTCAAGTGAAAATGTTTCATTGTATGATACTTGGAGTCATTAAATAAAAAAAATATAATCCTGTTTTTTCTAACAAGACAGGGTTATATAGTTATATAAATAAAATTTATCAAATGAAAAAAACATATTTAATCATCATTTTATTGATTTCTAATTTGTATTTATATAGTCAATCTGAAAAATCATTGGTTTTTTCAACAGGTTTTTCTGTTTATGAGTATAAATACATTAAATCTGCAATTCCATTTATTTCAACTGAATTTCAGTTACCGGTTAAAGAAAAAATCATATTTGGAGCCGAAGTCAAATTTGGAAACAGAAATATAGTTGATAATCAATATTTTAACACATATAATTTTAAGGATTTTGAATTAAAACTCAATTACCAAAATAAGTTTTATTCAAAATTTCAACTAACGATTGGATGTAGTGCAGGTGTAAGCATTTTTTATTATTCTGAAATAAAAAAAATAAATACTGATATAATTAGAGATGAAACATTAAACATAATACCTGCAATATCGCCTTTATTAAGCATCGATTATCTCTTCAAAAACAATACCTTTGCGGGATTGTTATATATGCATAAAATAACTTTATATGGTGATAATTATCCGAACATTGGTCTTATATTTGGTGTAAAATTTTAAAATATGACAAAAATAAAACCCTTTTTTCTTATATTCCTTTTGTTTATTTGCTTTTCGTGCAACAAAATAATTGAAGTAGATTTTCCGGAACTTGAAGAAAAATTAATTATCGAATCATTGTTTAGTCCAGACAGCACATTTAGTGTTTTTGTTAGCAGAACAACCAATTTTGATGATAGTAATGTTTATTTTATTGATGATGCAACTTGTAAATTATTTGCAAATGATGAATTTCTGTTTGAATTTAATTATCAGGATACAGGTTTTTATATAGCACCCGACAATTATAAACCTTTGCCGGGAGTTTTGTACAAAATAGAAGTTACTCATCCTGATTTACCTGAGGTTTGGGCTGAAGATTCAATCCCTGTTTTTAAACCTTCTTTATCAAATATACAGCTTATTGATAGTGCAAGGTTTGACTGTGAAGGATATTACTATGCAGATGTTTATTTCAATTTCACCGACTTAAAAAATCAGGATAATTACTATGAGCTGTCATTATTTGTAAGAGAAGATACAGTGCCCGATATAGGACTAAGCATTTCCAAGATTGAATGGTTCGAAAATTTAAAAGAAAACTATTTTACCATAATACGAAGTGATGATTTTATTCTCACTAACGAATCGCTGATTGATTACTATCCTATCAGATATCCTTTTAGTGATATGCTTTTCAGTGCGAGTACACACCAATTCTCAATATACTATAATACTAAAATTTATAGTTCTTTTATTGCATACCACACTCTTTTTATTAAATTACGTTCAACATCTCATGAATATTATAATTATAGGAAGAAACAAATTTTACATAAAAATAATCAAATGGGCGACTTCTGGACAGGTACCGGAAATCCTGTGCAGATGTACACTAATGTGCATAATGGTTACGGTATTTTTGCAGGTTATCAGGAAGTAGTGGATTCTATAAAGAATTATTAAATGTTGAATAATGATTGTCCAATAACTAGTAAATATTAAAATGAAGAAAATAATATTATCAGTATTAGTTTTATTGAACTTTGGTGTTGTTTTTTCTCAAAAAGTTCAAATTAGTGGCTATGTATCCGATTTTGAATCAGGCGAACGGCTAATTGGTGCTGTAATAACCGATTTAACTAATGACAATTCGATATCAACAAATAGTTACGGTTATTTTATAATTGATTGTCCAATAAATCAGGAAATTAAATTGCAATGTAGCTTTATTGGCTTTAAACAAACAACTAAAATAATAAAAACCGATAAAAGTCAAATATGTAACTTTGATTTAAAAAGCGATATTGCTATTGAAGAGGTTATCGTTTCTGCCGACAAACAAAAAATCAGTAACACAGAAATGGGTACAATTTCAATGCCTGTTTCTCAAGTAAAACTTTTGCCTGCTTTAGGTGGCGAAAGCGATATTTTAAAGGCAATTCAAATGGTGCCCGGTGTGCTGGGAGGAACAGAAGGTAGCAGTGGTTTGTACGTTCGTGGAGGCGGGATAGATCAAAATTTAATTTTGCTTGATGATGTCCCTCTTTACTACGTAAATCATCTTGGTGGTTTTGTTTCTACTTTCAATTCCGATGCTTTAAACGATGTAAAGTTGATAAAAGGAAGCTCACCGGCTCGTTATGGTGGCAGATTATCGTCGGTTTTAGATGTAAGAATGAAAGACGGTAATATGAAAAAAATTACCGGAAACGCAACTATTAGTATGATTACATCAAAATTTTTAATTGAAGGTCCTATTAAAAAAGATACTTCTTCGTTTTTATTTTCTACAAGAGGTTTATACTGGGGGTTTGTTTATGCCGGTTTATCTAAAATTTTATTTAATGATTTTATGATAAATTACAATTTCTATGATGTAAACGCAAAATTTAACCGAATAATTAATAAAAAAAACAGAATTTACCTAAGTTTTTATTACGGTGACGATAATTTTGTGCCAAGAGTTTTTACTGATGTTAAAGATGAAAAAATCATTTTTCCTACACGTTGGGGCAATTTTCTTACTTCTGTAAGGTGGAACAAAACTTTTAATTCTAAACTCTTTTCAAATGCAACAATTTTATACACACGTTACCGTTACAACAACTCAATAAATTATTCAAACAAACAAGAAAAATTCAATTACTCTTATTTGACCGGAATTAATGATTTTTCGGCAAAATACGAACTTCAGTATTCAGCAAATAACTACTTGAATATCAGATTAGGAGCAAATTACACATATCACGAATTTAATCCGGGATTTTTTAAAGAAAACAAGTTAGAAAACGACACAATTTTGCTTGATACAACTTATGGTAATAATAAAATTTATGCACAAGAAGCAAATTCGTACATAGAAAATAAAATAAAAATAAACGATTATATTAATTTTAATTTAGGACTACGTTTTTCAAATTATTTTGTTGAAAAACAACATTTTGGGGCATTTGAACCTCGTTTGTTAGCAAATATTAAAATCAATAGCACAACTTCAATAAAAGCTTCATTTACACAAAATACTCAAAATATTCATTTACTAACAAGCAGTACTGTCGGTATGCCGGTTGATTTATGGGTTCCGGCAACAGCTATTGCAACTCCCGAAAAATCTACTCAATATTCGATTGGTTTTTACAAAATTTTTGATAAATATTTTGTTAGTGTTGAAAGTTACTACAAAAAAATGAATAACCTGATTGCATACAGTGAAGGGTATGGACACTATGGTGCTGCACAAAATTGGCAACAAAAAATTGAAACCAAAGGTAAAGGTACTTCTTACGGATTGGAAATTCTGGTAGAAAAAAAGTCAGGTGATATAACAGGCTGGATTTCTTACACTTATGCAAACACTAATCGTCAGTTTGAAAACATCAATAACGGATTGGCTTACCCGTTCAAATATGACCGCAGGCACACTTTGAATATTGTTGCAAATTACAAAATATCAGAAAAAATAAATATATCTGCAAGTTGGGTTTATGGTTCCGGTTATCCGTTTACTATGGCAATTGGCAAATATCCATATATTGATGATGAAAGAAATAGTTTCGAACCTGAATTTTACGATATTGCTTATATTTACCCTGATAAAAATAGTTTTAGAATGAGGGCTTTCCATCATTTAGATATTAGTGCAAATTTTACAAAAAAAATAAAAAGAGGCATAAGAACCTGGTCAATTAGTATTTACAACGTTTACAACCGACAAAATCCGTTTTATTATTATATGGATACGGACCAACAAAACAATTGGCGTCTTTACCAGCAATCCCTCTTCCCGATAATCCCCTCAATAAGCTACTCCCTGAAATTCTAACTTATTAGCTGTCAGACACTTTAAGAGTGTATGACAGATTTAAGGTTTCTGAACATCTTCCAAAATCCATTCTTTGATTTGTTTGT
>DYKL01000271.1 GCA_020722645.1 Acetofilamentum sp.
AAATCAGCAGCAAAGCCCTGTAAATCCACGCTTTTTAAAAGTAAGTTCCGATTAAGCACAGAATTATTATTGCTGATATTTTAAAAATCTTCATTAAATTCTTCAACTAATTTTCAAACAGTCAAAATTAAAATAAGTTTCAATATTGTCAAGATTAATTTTAAGAAATTGATGATAAAAATAAGAAAACATTTTTTTTTAATTAATTATCCATAAATATTTTTTGATATTTAAAAACAATTTATTTTTGTTAAAACTAAAAAAATGAAATCTTACGACAACTCAGGTCATAAACATAAATTCTCGAAAGAATTAAACTCTGATTTTAAAAGAAATCTCTCATCTTTTTTGAAATTAAAAGTTTTGTTTGGTGGTGTTACAGTTTCTATTGGTTTAATTTTTACAATTATGGGGCTTGTTTTCACTTTGATTTTCGGTTCATTTATAAACTTCAATGACCTTAAATTTTCAAAAGAGGATCCAATTGTTCCTGCCCAGTTACAAAAAATGGAACCCACAAACACTTGGGTTAATGATCGTCAGGTTATAAGTTATTATTATAAATATAATGTTAATGGAAGAAATTATGAATCCAAAAGTAATACTTCCGGTTTTGTTGATACAGCTAATTTTTACGTTCAATATTTAGAAGAAGATCCGCAAATATCTAGGATACAAGGCTCATCAATAGGAAGGATGTCTCCATGGGTTTTGCTTATTACTCTTATTTTTTCTGTTATCGGAATATTGATGTTGATTATCGGACTTATAAAACGTTCTTTGTACGTAAAAGTTCTGACATACGGCAAAGTTGCCCTTGGCAAATTCAAACGAATGATTGCAACTGGTTCAAAAGTAAACGAAAATATAGTTTATAAGTTTTATTTCGATTATGTTGCAGAAGATGGCAAAGTTTACGAAGCTATCGGAGAAACCCATCTGATTCACAAACTCCAAGATGAAGAATTAGAACCTCTGGTTTACAATCCTTCAAACCCCAACGAAGCAGTAATGATAGATTCTTTACCTGATGCAGTAAGAAAAAAATTTCAGCAGGAAATTAACCTTATTCAAATTAACAAAAACAATCTGAACAATACAACTAACTTTATAGATTAACAACTAACTTTTTTTTTAATATCTAAAATCAAATAATTGGATCCTAAAGTTAAGCAAAAGAGTAGCTTAAAAAAATAATTTATTTAGAACGATTCTAAAATTCCATAAAAATATTTTAGAACATTAAAATATATATTTATCTCTATACTTTTGCAATTATCAAAAATTAAGTAAAAAAATATAAAAATGAAAGGTTTTCTAAGTTCTTCTATCGGAAAAAAACTTTTGATGAGCTTATCCGGACTATTTTTAATAGTCTTTTTACTGGTTCACCTTGGTTTGAACCTCACAATGCTGTTTGACCCTGTAAACGGTAAAGTGTATAACGTAGCAGCAAATTTTATGGCGACTAATCCAATTATCAAAGTAGTAGAACCTATACTTGCACTTGGATTTTTAATTCATATTATTTATGGTTTAATTGTCCAGTTAAATAACTGGAAAGCTCGTGGAAACAACAAATATGCAGTTGTAAATCAAAAAGAAAGCAGTACTTGGGCTTCCAGAAATATGATTTGGCTCGGTATTTTTGTTTTTGCTTTTCTTGTTGTTCACATTATTAATTTTTATGTTAAAATTAAATTTACAGGCGACCTCGATGAAACAAGTATAGGTGGAAAAAATATTCACGATACTTTTACACTTGTAACATCATTATTTGAAATCTGGTGGTATGACTTAATTTATATTATAAGTTTTGTTGCATTAGGACTACATCTTCATCATGCTTTCTGGTCAGCTTTTCAGACATTGGGTTGGAATAATAAAATCTGGCGTCGTCGTCTTGAAGTTATCAGTGATATCTATGCTATTATAATTGTAGCAGGTTTTAGCATTATTCCTCTTTATTTCCTTATTTTCTAACTTTAAAATCAGTTTACAATGATAAATTTAGATGCAAAAATACCACAGGGCAAACTTGCTCAAAAGTGGACAAATTATAAAGAAAATCAAAAATTGGTTAATCCCAACAATAAAAGAAAAATTGATATTATAGTTGTAGGTAGCGGACTTGCTGGTGCATCAGCTGCTTCAACCTTAGCCGAAATGGGTTTCAATGTTAAAGTTTTTTGTTATCAGGATAGCCCTCGAAGAGCGCATAGTATTGCAGCACAAGGTGGAATAAATGCTGCCAAAAATTATCAGAATGATGGTGATAGTGTTTACAGACTTTTTTATGATACAATAAAAGGTGGTGATTACAGATCTCGTGAAGCCAATACTTATAGACTTGCAGAAGTAAGTAGTAATATTATTGACCAAGCTGTTGCATCAGGTGTTCCTTTTGGTAGAGAATATGGAGGTACTCTTGCAAATCGTTCTTTTGGTGGTGCATTGGTTTCAAGAACTTTTTATGCAAGAGGTGCTACCGGACAACAATTGCTTTTAGGTGCTTACAGTACCATGAACCGTCAAATAGCTCTTGGTAAAGTAAAATCTTACAGTCGTACCGAAGTTATGGATATTGTGATAATTGATGGTCGTGTCAGAGGTGTTGTTACTCGAAATTTGATTACAGGAAAAATTGAAAGTCATTTTGGACATGCAGTTGTTTTGGCAACAGGCGGTTATAGTAATGTTTACTTCTTATCTACAAATGCAATGGGGTCAAATGTAAGTGCTATATGGAAGGCTTATAAAAAAGGAGCAGCTTTTGCAAATCCCGCATTTGTTCAAATTCACCCGACTTGTATTCCTCAACACGGCGATTATCAATCAAAATTAACATTGATGTCCGAAAGTTTAAGAAATGATGGTCGCATTTGGGTTCCAAAAAAATTAGAAGATGCCGAAGCTATAAGACTTGGTAAAAAGAAACCACAAGATATACCTGACGAAGACAGAGATTTTTATTTAGAAAGACGTTATCCTGCTTATGGAAACCTTGTTCCTCGTGATGTCGCTTCTCGTGCTGCAAAAGAACGTTGTGATAAAGGATACGGTATCGAAAATAATGAACAAAAAGAAGGTGTTTTTCTTGATTTTAAATATGCTATCGAACGTCTTGGAAAAAAGGTAATTGAGGAAAGATACGGAAATTTGATTCAAATGTACGAAAAAATTACAGGCGATAATGCTTATGAAACTCCTATGAAAATATATCCTGCAATTCACTATACAATGGGCGGTTTATGGGTAGATTATGAACTACAGTCAAATTTGCAGGGACTTTTTGTTTTAGGAGAAGCAAATTTTTCTGACCACGGAGCTAATCGTCTTGGAGCTTCTGCTCTTATGCAAGGTCTTGCTGATGGTTATTTTATTTTACCATATACAATACAAAATTATTTGGCAGACCAGTTTAATGTTGCAAAAATTTCTACTGATTCGCCTGAATTTAAAAAAGCCGAAGAACAGGTTAAAAATCATATCTCAAAATTGTTAAACATAAAAGGTAAAAAATCAGTCGATACATTCCACCGCGAATTAGGTAAAATTATGTGGAATAAAGTTGGAATGGCTAGAAATGAAAGTAAACTTAAAGAAGCTATTGAAGAAATAAAAATTTTAAGAAAAGAATTTTGGCAGAATGTAGAAGTACCGGGTTCAGCAGATACTATCAATGTTGAACTTGAAAAAGCTAACAGAGTTGCTGATTTTATGGAACTTGGTGAACTTATTGCTCGTGATGCGCTTAACCGTCAGGAATCTTGTGGTGGTCATTATAGAGAAGAATATCAAACCGAAGAAGGTGAGGCACTTCGTAGAGATGACCAGTTTTCTTATGTTGCTGCTTGGGAATTCAACGGTGATGATAATGAGCCTATTCTTCACAAAGAACCTCTGGTTTACGAAGAAACCGAAGTTAAAGTTCGTAACTATAAAACAGCAAAATAACATTAAGTTTAAAGTTCTTTTAATAATATTTATAATAATGATTATTACTTTATGAACATTATAAACATTAAAACTTTATAACTTAATCAACTTTATAACTTTAAAACTTATAAAACATGTCAGAAAAAAATATAAATATAAAAGTTAAAGTTTGGAAACAAAACGGACCAAACAATGAAGGACATTTCGAAATTTACGATATGCCTCAAGTACCAACTTCTGCTTCGTTTCTGGAAATGATGGATATTCTTAACGAAAAATTATTGACTGAAAGTAAAGAACCAATAGCTTTTGACCATGATTGTCGTGAAGGAATTTGTGGTGCTTGCAGTATGTTTATTAATGGTCGTGCACACGGACCCGATACAGGAATTACCACTTGTCAGTTGCACATGCGAAAATTTAATGATGGCGAAACAATTACAGTTGAACCATGGCGTTCAAAAGCTTTTCCGGTAATCAAAGATTTGATGGTGGACAGAAGTTCATTGGATTTAATTCAGCAAGCCGGTGGTTATATTTCAGTAAATACAGGGAGCGCACCTGACAGCAATTCTATTTTAATTCACAAAGACATTGCCGAAAAAGCTTTTGATGCTGCTGCCTGCATTGGTTGCGGTGCATGTGTTGCAACTTGTAAAAACGGTTCTGCAATGCTTTTTGTTGGAGCAAAAGTTTCTCATCTTGCATTATTACCACAAGGACAAGTCGAAGCAAAAGAAAGAGTTCAAAAAATGCTTGCTAAAATGGATGAACTTGGATTTGGAAGTTGTTCTAATACAGGTGCTTGCGAAGTTGAATGCCCGAAAAATGTTTCTATTTCTTTTATAGCTAAACTAAATCGGGAATTTTTAGTTGCAAATCTGAAAGATTAATTTATTTAGTATATGTCCTTAAATCCGCAAGTCTTTTCGTAAGTGGTTGCAGGTGAAAACACCTGCAACA
>DYKL01000272.1 GCA_020722645.1 Acetofilamentum sp.
TATTTTTTTGATTGGTAAAAATAAATTCATTCGGCAATGCCTGTTCTGAACTTAAATATCGTCTTGTTTGGTGTCCTCACCTAACAAGAGTGTCCTCACCGAACAAGAGTGTCCACAGAACAAACAGTGATTTCAGAACAGGAAAAACATCTTAAAAAAAAACGAAAAAAATTTATTAACCATTAAAAAAATTAAAAAATGAAAAAAGATTCTTATATTTCATTCAGAATGATGAAAAAAGTTGCCGTAGTGGCGTTAGTTTTAATAGGGTTGGTATTTGCAGGGTGTGAAAAAATGGAAATGAACGTTGTAGAACAAAACGAGAAAAATACTGAAATAACAGAAGACTTTTTGTCGAAAGTAACTTTAGATAATGGTGTTTTGTGTTTTGAAAATTTTGATGTTTTCAACAAAGCAACAAAACAAATATTATTTATGTCAGAAGACGAGTATTATACTTGGGCAGAAAAAAATAATTTTAAGTCTTTGCAAATGATTCTTGATGAAGTAATGGAAGCTGAAAATAATTTAACTGAATACTACGAAACATTAACAGATAGTGAAGCTGCAAAAATAACAATATTAGACAATGCCGAACTTACAACCGAATACGCCAAACAAGGGTACATAAATCTGAGCAAAGAAGGTTTTGTGAGTTTAAATACCAACACACCGGAAATTGCAAGAATACTTACAAATAACAATTTAGTATGTATTTCTGACACAATATATCAATTCAATGTTGATAATATTAAAAAGATTCCTAATAAAAATTTTTCAATGATACCGGAACTTGAAAAAACTTTTCAAACCACAAGTGATAATAGTATTATTGTCGAAAACCCTAAATATTCACAAGTAAACAGATATTGGACAAATTCAAATGTACCGGGTTATGAACATCATTCTGTTATGCTTACAGGAGATGGAAAAAAAAGAGCTTTGTATAGTGTTTGTTTTAGACAAATCTCTGAAAATTACCCCATTTATTACAGCTATTTTTATATTAGTATCGAATATCAAAAATATGTTTTTGGTAAATGGCGACCTCGTAATACCGACTTTCAAATTTTTCAAAAGCCTTATGAAATAGCATCAACACCGGTTGGTGGCAATGAAACAGTTACAAATGGTGAAATAATGCCTGCAACCTATTGGAATAAAAGTGTAATTACTCATATTATTTTTTGGGGTGAATATGGTGGCAATTTGAATAACTATACACATACACACCATATTAAATCAGGTAGATATGAATTTAAAGTAAGTAATGTTGGTCAAGGCGATTTTGTATTGTGGCGACAATATGGATTGAAATAAAAAATTAAAAACCAATAGTTGTCTGAAAAACATTAATTTTCAGACAACTTTTTTTAAAAAAAATATATATAATGAAAATTTTTTTATTCCTATTTAGTTGTTTATTATTATTCGGTTGTATTCACGAATTAGATTATCTGAAATCGGACGTTGAACAAGTTCCGGTTGTTAATTGTTTATTTCAGGCAGATAGCATTTTTGAAGTATATGTGGGACTTACAACTGAAATATTTACCGAGCAATCAAGAATTATCCCCGATGCAAAAGTGTACATAATTGAAAATCAGACAGATACAATCCGCTTAAATAAAGTTACAGATAATTTATTTAAATCATCGGAAGTTGCAGTAAAAGGTGTGGAATATAAACTTGTTGTTGAATCATATCAATACGGAGTTATATGGGCTACTGATAAAATACCTGATAATAATTGTGAAATTGACACAATTATACCTGATTTCTATTGTTGCGTAAGTGAAGATGGAATTTCTTTTACTTCAAAGTACCACATAAAACTCATAAATATACCAACTTACAATTCTTACTTTGAACTTACAATTTTAGACAGAGAGAAAATTATGGATAGTATTTACAGAATTTACGGTGCTGATAGTAATTTTTATGATCATATTTGGGATAACGAATCTAAACCACCACTTTATCAAAATACTGAAATAGAAAACAATACGATAGAATATATCTTTGCACCGGAGCGTCGTATATCATCAAGAGAAGGATTTCATTTTGAATTTTACTATGATAATGTTTATTCTTATGTCTTTATTTTAAAATCTACAAGCTACGACTATTATTTATACAAAAAATCATTGTGGGAGCACAAAAAAGAAGAGTTTTCATTGATGTCGTTCGAGGATTTTTCGAATATGCTTTTTGTAAAAAAAGAAATAAAAATCCATAGCAATATTAACAATGGCATAGGGATTTTTGCCGGATTTTCTGTAGCGGATTATCGCATAATTGATACAATTCCAACATACATAGAATGGCCTAATTTCTAAAAAATGAAAAGAAATATAATAAAAATAGCGTTTTTACTTATATTTTTTGTAAGTAATTTTTTAGTCGTCTGCTCACAAACAATTATAGTTAGCGGATATGTTTCTGATAATGAAACAAAAGAAAAAATAATAGGAGCAATTGTTTTTAAAGATGCAAATAACTTAATAACTACAAACGAGTTTGGATATTACAGCATCAAAATACCTGCCGATACTAAAACCGAGCTAAAATTCAGTTATTTAGGTTATAATGATACAATTATTTTTATTAACTCAAACGAAAATATGACAAAAAATATTTTCTTAAATTCTACAAATATTATAGAACAAGTAACTGTATTAGCGAATAAACACAATCGAATAAAACATTACAGTTTTGATGCCGAGGAAATAAAACTTTTGCCAAGCCTAACCGGCGAAAAAGATGCCCTAAAAGCATTGCAATTACTACCTGGTGTTCAATTCGGTAATGAAGGAACTTCTGATTTGTACGTCAGAGGCGGCACACCCGACCAAAATCTTATGTTAGTTGATGATATGCCAATGCATTTTGTTAATCATCTTGGAAGTTTTGTTTCAATTTTTGACATTAACGCCATAAACGACCTAAAACTTTACAAAGCCGGAATTCCGTCAAAATACGGCGGTCATCTTTCTTCGGTGCTTGATATACGGCTAAAAGACGGGAATATGAATATACTCGAAACAGAAGTTTCTGCCGGAATTATTGCGACCAAAGTTTCTCTAAATGGACCAATTATTAAAAATAAACTATCTTTTGTTACAACTATCAGGATATGTAATTTGTTTTTAGCAGGATATGCTTATAAAATAATTTATCCAGAAGATAATATGTTAAATTTTTATTCTTTTTACGATTTAAACATAAAATTAAATTACAAAATTTCGGAAAAAGATAAAATTGATTTTACTTTTTATTCGGGTTTAGATATAAACAAAATAACTATTAAAGAAAAAATGTTAGACACCAATTCAACTACGCAATATGTAGTTAGTTCCCAAAATTCGTGGGGTAATTATTTGAATTCTTTAAGGTGGACAAGAAGTTACGATAGAAATTTGTTTCAAAAATTTGTTATTGGATACACAAAATATCATTACGACAAAATTCAGGAATATACCGAAAAATATAAAGATACAACCATTACTATTGTTAATGAATGGTTAGAGTATAAATCTGAAATTCAGGATATTGTCGCAAAACTTGATTATGATTGGTATGTAAGTAACAAAAATAGATTAAATTTCGGAATATCAGCAATATATAACATATATAATCCGGGTAGTTTCAAATCTAAACTATACAAAGAAAATTTAGATACCATATACGGAAATAAAGATGAACTAATAATGAAACCGTATAATTTTGATATTTATGTTGAGGATATGCAAAAAATAGGAAAATTCACCATTTTTTCAGGGTTACGAGCAAATTTATACTTGCTTTCCGGCAAAACTTGGCACAATTTTCAACCAAGAGCAAGAATTTTTTACGAGCCAACCAAAAACACAATGATAAATATTTCGTATGATAGAATATATCAAAATTTACATATATTGACCGTTTCAAATTCTATTGTACCGGCAGATATTTGGGTGCCGGCAACTGAAATTGCCCCACCTGAAAGTTCGCATCATTTTTCTTTGGGTTTTTCACAAACTTTTGCAAAAAACATGTTTGCTGTCTATATGTCTCCTTTCTACAAAGTTTTAAATAATATGATTGATTTTAAGCGTTATACTCTGATAACAGATACTATGCAAAATCCAACTTGGGAAAATCAAATTGCTACAAATGGAACAGGAACTATTTATGGTTTTGAGTTTTTAATAGAGAAAACACGAGGTAAATTAACAAGCTGGATCTCATATACTTATATGAAAAACATCAGACAGTTCGATGACCTAAACGAAGGTAAACCATATCCCTTTAATTTTGATAGAAGACATAATTTACAAGTAATTTTGCAATATCATTTTAATAAAAACATTTCACTTACTGCAAATTTTATGTACGGTTCTGGCTATCCGATAAATTTACCGATAATAAAACATAATTTTGTCCAACTTTTAGAAGGCAATTTTCTTGAACAATATGATGTTTGGGTAGATGAAGACACTTACTATTATTCCGAATTCTATTTTCAGAACGAAGCCTATATTTATGGTAGTATGAACTCATATCGTATGCCCGATTATCACCGTTTAGACCTTGCCTTAAATATGTCTAAAGAAAAAAAACGTGGCACAAGAACTTGGTCAATAAACATTTATAATGCTTATAATCAACAAAATGCGTTTTTTTTGTTTTTAAGAAAAGATTTTAATACTCAACAAATAAAACTTTTTAAATATACTTTATTTCCAATAATACCTTCGTTTAGTTATAGTTTTAAATTCTAACCTTAAATCCGTAAGTCTATACTTATATATCTGAAATTCAGTCAGGTGAGATACTTACAGTACAGGCACCTGACTGATGCAAACTATATGTTGCAGGTGTTTTCACCTGCAACCACTTACGAAAAAACTTGC
>DYKL01000273.1 GCA_020722645.1 Acetofilamentum sp.
TATTTTCATTCTATTGGTGTGAGAACTTTAAGGTTCTCATGGGGGTTTCATCTGATTATTATAAACAAAATAAAAATCAAAATTTTGACCCATTAGATTTTAAATCAGATAAAATTGAACTTTTTTCGGAATATAATTTTTAGTTAATGAGAGTTAGTTCATAAAGTTCATAAAGTTTGTCCTGAAAGTGTCTAAAAGTTCGTAAAGTATTATCACTTGATTTTCAATTAAAGACCCTTACAGTGCATGCTTTTTAGACCCTTATTGGGTAAGCTTTATAAACTTGGCACTTTATTAACAGACACTAATTAGTGCTTGAAATAAAACCGCTTGTGTCAAAAAGAAAACGTCAAGAACAAGGCTTTCGCAGATAAAAAAAACGGAGTTTACTTTTGTAAATGAGTATTTTTTTATCAAGAATAACGCAGTTATTGGCGTTTTCTTACAGACACTAATTAGATTAGAAAATTAGTTACATTTAAGAAGTTTTAAAATAAATTATTAAAATGTTTTTAAACGATACAATAGCAGCCATTGCAACAGCCCCCGGTACAGGAGCAATTGCTATAATAAGACTTTCGGGTGAAAATTCATTAGAAATTGCCGATAAATTTTTCAGAAATAAAAGTGATAAAAAAATATCACTGCAAAAACCATATTCAATTTTATTCGGTGAAATAATAGACGATAACAAAACAATTGACCAAGTGCTTATATCAGTATTCAAAGCACCAAATTCTTACACCGGCGAAAATTCCGTCGAAATATCCTGCCACGGCTCAACATTCATTCAACAGAAAATATTAGAAATTGCAATTAAAAACGGTGCAAGATTGGCACAACCCGGAGAATTTACAATGCGTGCATTTTTAAACGGAAAAATGGATTTGTCACAAGCCGAAGCTGTTGCCGATTTAATAGCATCAAAATCGGAAGCATCACGCAAAGTAGCCATTAACCAACTAAAAGGTGGTTTTTCTATTGAATTACAAAATATTAGAAATCAACTTGTTAATTTTGTATCGTTAATTGAACTTGAACTTGATTTCAGCGAAGAAGACGTTGAATTTGCAAACCGTAATGAACTCAGGGATCTGCTGAATCAAATCAGAACAAAAATCAAATCACTGTTAGATTCCTTCAAATTCGGGAATGCACTGAAAAACGGTATTCCTGTTGCAATAATCGGGAAGCCGAATGTTGGGAAATCTACACTGTTGAACACTTTGCTAAAAGAAGACAAAGCAATAGTCTCTGAATTTGCAGGAACGACAAGAGATGCTATAGAAGACACAATTTCAATCAACGGAATTTTGTTTCGTTTTATTGATACTGCCGGACTTAGACAAACTACCGACACGATTGAAAATCTGGGAATTGAAAGAACAATTGACAAAGTCAAAAAAGCGGAAATTATTTTGTATCTGATTGATGCTTCGATAGAAAGAAAACCGGAACTTTACGATAAAATTTTACCGTATTTGAAAGAAAAAAAACTAATTCTGCTTGTAAATAAAATAGATAAGGCAACAAATAACATCGGAAAAATCAATCTTCAAAATGCAGAAACAATCGAAATATCTGCAAAATTCAAAACTAACATTGATAAACTGGAAAAAGCATTGATAAATGCAACAAATCTATCCACCTACAACGAAAACGACATAATTATTACCAATACCCGCCATTTTGAAGCACTAAACAACAGTTTTGAAGCATCGGAAAGAGTAATATCTGCATTAGAAAAAGGACTAAGCAGCGATTTATTATCATTTGACATTCGTGAAATGCTCCACTATCTTGGTTCAATTACAGGTGAAATATCAAACGACGAAATTCTGGGTAATATTTTCAAAAATTTTTGTATCGGAAAGTAATTGTCAATTTTTTTAAAATCATCATTTCAATATTTGTCGATTTCATTTAATTCGTTTAGAATATTTTCAAATTTATTTTTCATGCGGTATGTATATTTTTTATCTTCTAAAAGTTGCTGAAAACGCTCTTTTGCAATTTTTTTGTTAAAATAACTCAATTTTTTTAACATTATATCCAAAAAAACTCTTGATGAATTACTACTTTGGGTTTTTTGAAATACATCAAATAAAAAATTCACATATTTTTCGTTTTTCGATGATTGTAAATTATCTGCTATAATATTTAATTTCTGGAAATCAGTTTTGTAATATTCAAACATTCCCATTAACATAAAAAGTGCATCTAACCTACCTGAGCCAGCCATTGATGAAATTAGAAAACAGGCATTTCTAAACTCTCGTACATCTTTGCTCTGACATTCCTTAGCCGCTTGGTTGATTGGATAATAAAAATAATCTATTCTTCCGTTTTTATACCAAGGTGTTTGATTTAAAAGTTTTTCAAATTCTTCTTCTTCTATATTTTTTTTTGCCATAGTTTATTATATAAAATTTATCCAATAGGTTGAAAATTAGGATTTACGAGCATCATTTCCAAACATTGTTCTAATGTTAGATTTTCGGCAACAAACGACCATTGCCCTGTATGACGCATATATGAAAACTGAAAACAATCTTTTTTAATGTAAGTTAATCTTACAAATTTGTCCTCAAATTCATCAGCAATTCTGTTTTCTGCTTCACTTTTATACTTTTGGCAAAAATAAAAATAATTCTGATACCATTTTGTATAAATATCAATACAATAATTCCAACGTTTGTCGGGATTTGGGTCTATATATTGCTTTTTAAACCCTTCAACCATAGGCTGACATTTTTCCGATATTTCCGATTTCTGTGCTTCGGTAAGTTTTTCCTTTTTTACTTTTGCCGGATTATACATCCATACTTTTTTTGCCATAATTTTGTGCTTTTTTTAATTTATAATTTGACGAAGTAACGAGCTAAAATTTACCTTTCTATTTTGTGTTTTTTTCGAATACAAAAATAAGGAAATTTATTTCATTTTGCAAAAAAATAAATTTTTATATTAGCTTTTTAAGCAGTTGTTAATTTGTGGCAGTAACGGTTTATTTATTTCCTTAAATCCGTAAGTCTATACTTATATATCTGAAATTCAGTTAGTTGAAAACACCTGACTGGTGCAAACTGCATGTTGCAGGTGTTTTCACCTGCAACCACTTACGAAAAGTCTTGCGGATTTAAGGTATTTTATTTATATGTTGTTGTGATATAATTTTAGTTATATGTTTGAATTTTTGTGTTATGTTATTCGTACTTGTCTTTTAATTATCAGATTGTAGTTTATTTTCTTTCTTGCCAAAAATCATTTTTTGTTATAATATTGCAGATAAATTATTGATGCAATAAATGATTTATTAACCGCAAATGGAAAAATTAGCAATTACACAAAAAGAGATTAACAGTATAGTTTGGAAGGCTTGTGATACTTTCAGAGGAGTTATTGACCCTTCGCAATACAAAGATTATGTTTTTACAATGCTGTTTGTCAAGTATTTATCAGATGTTTGGAAAGATAAAAGAAACATATATTTTGAAAAATATAAGGGCGACGAACAAAGAAAAGAATTGAAAGAGCTTTAAAAAATGAGCGTTTTCAAGTACCCGAAAATGCTACTTTCGATTATCTTTATGAAAAAAGGAACGAAGCAAATATTGGTGAATTGATTGATATCGCCTTAACAGAGCTTGAAGACGCTAACAGAGCAAAATTAGCCTATGTTTTTCGTAACATTACTTTTAATTCCGATGCTGTTTTTGGGCAAACAAAAGAACTAAACCGTATTCTGAAAAGTTTACTCTCCGATTTTTCAAGTCTGAATCTACAGCCCTCAAACTTGCAAGGAAACGATGTTATTGGCGATGCTTACGAATTTTTAATTTCGCAATTTGCGGGCAATGCCGGCAAAAAAGCAGGAGAATTTTACACTCCTTCGGAAGTTTCTACTTTGTTGGCAAAATTAGTTAATGCACAACCCGGAAACAGAATTTGCGACCCGGCTTGTGGTTCGGGGTCTTTGCTTATAAAAGTGGCAAAAGAAGTTGGCAGCAATAATTTTTCGCTGTATGGTCAGGAAGCTATTGGCAGCACTTGGGCGTTGTGCAGAATGAATATGTTTTTGCACAACATGGATGCCGCTGATATTCAATGGGGCGACACTCTGAATAATCCCAAATTAATAGAAGGCGACCATCTTAAAAAATTTGATATTGTTGTTGCAAATCCACCTTTTTCGCTTGATAAATGGGGTGCCGAAAATGCTCAAAACGACCCGTTTAATCGTTTTCACAGAGGCATACCGCCAAAAAGCAAAGGTGATTATGCTTTTATTACGCACATGATTGAAACTACCTACGAAGACGTAGGGCGAGTGGGCGTTATTGTACCGCATGGCGTTTTGTTCAGAAAAAGTTCGGAGGGAAAAATCAGACAAAAACTTATTGAAGAAAATCTTTTGGAGGCTGTAATAGGTTTACCGGCAAATCTTTTTTTCGGAACAGGTATTCCGGCAGCGATTTTAATTTTTAACAGAGGAAAATCAGAAAACACAGACGTTTTGTTTATTGACGCAAGTAACGATTTTGAAAGCGGAAAAAATCAAAACCGTTTGCGACAACAAGATATTGACAAAATTGTTTCTACTTTCAAAAATTTCAAGTCAGGAGTACCGCTTAATTCGGAAACAGGCAAAATTTTAGTTGAAAAATACGCATACAGGGCGACTTTTACAGAATTGAAAGAAAACGATTTCAACTTGAATATCCCCAGATACGTCGATACTTTTGAAGAAGAAGAACCTGTGGACATTAAACAAACTCAATTGGAAATAAACAAGCTGAAAACAGAATTAAAAGAGGTTGAAAAACAAATGGAAATTTATTCAGCAATTCCTTAACAAATTTAACAATTATCAAAATACTTGAAAAA
>DYKL01000274.1 GCA_020722645.1 Acetofilamentum sp.
TGGTTATCATTATTTTAGTCCTACGGACTATATTTATATCAGCATCTTAATATTAAGTAATAGAGCGTTAAAAAATTAAAGCTCATTTATATTTTTTCTAAAATGTGAATAAATAATTTTTTTAAATTAAATTTTTTATTAAAATTTGTAAAATTTTATAGACAAAATTTTAGCTTTATTTTTAATTTTTATAAAAAGTTGTTACAAAATTCTAAAAAGTCATAATATTCTGATTTTGTGTTATTTAGATGATTTACTGTGAATAATAAAATATTAGATTTTTTTGACAAAAAGTTCAAAAAAAAAATTGTGGAATAACATTTGTTTTATAAAACCTGAAATCACATTACTGTAAGTCGTTAATAATTAAGTATTTATACAAAAAACTTAACTTTTTTTGATTTAAACTTTACAATGAAGATTAATTTATTATTGATAGATAAAACTGATATTGAATACATTAAGCAAGGATTTGATGAATATTTAAAAAGACTGAAATTTTACACCAAACTTGATGTTAAAATTATTTCAACACAAAAAAAGATTGCAAAATCAGGCGTAGAAAATCAAAAATCAAAAGAAGCTGAGTTGACAGATAAAACAATCGACTCAAAATCAAAAGTTTTTTTGTTGGACGAAAACGGACAACAATTCAGTTCTATGGAATTTGCTCAATGGATTAACAAACAAAGTGCCTCGGGGCAGGATATTACTTTTATTGTCGGCGGACCTTATGGATTTGCAGATTATTTGTTGCAAAAATTTCCCAAAATTGCACTTTCAAAAATGACTTTTTCACATCAGATGGTTAGGTTATTTTTTATTGAACAATTATACAGAGCTTTTACAATTTTAAAAGGTGAAAATTATCATCACCAATAAAAACATTAAACTTTTATAGAAGTAGTGAAAAAACACATTAAAAATAACATATTCTTACTTTTTGCAATATTTTTCTATTTATTTGGTATTATCCTCGAAAAGTACCAAACCCCAAAACCCAATTCTAACATTGTTGTAAAATTTGAAAATGTTTTACATAAAAAAGAAAAACAACTCCGCAATTTAGTTGATTCCATTTCATCTTCACTTACAAGTTATGAATTTGATTTTAACAAATCCGACACTTCGCTGCTCAACCCTGAACAAATCGAAAACATTACCAATCAAGGCTTTGCGGTTTTAATTTTTAAAAACGACACATTAAAATACTGGACTGATAACAAATATAATTTTGATAAAAAATATTCAAACAATGATTTTTCGGCAAAAGCTTTTGAGCAGGGAAATTTTATTGTAGAAACTCATCAGAAAAAGGTTTACGACTATATAATAGTTGGTGTTTTAAGGATAAAATCCAAGTACGGAATACAAAACAATTATCTTAAAAATGAGTTTCTCGAAGATTTTGATTTACCGCCTTCTGTTGAGGTTTCTTTTATTTTCACGTCAGAATCGCTAAATGTTCAGGATATTGACAACGAGACAATAATGTATTTAACTTATGGCAGCGAAACTTATGACAATCCGGGTTCTTCGTTACTGTTGAGTTTGCTGTATATAATTAGTCTGCTGCTTTTGATGGTTCATTCAAACTTCTTTTTTAAGGAATTATCTCGAAAAACAAAAAAATATTATTACATAATTGTCGGAATTTTTACTGTAATTATTTTCAGAATTTTGCTTTTGGTTTTCAAATTTCCGGTTAATATCTTTTCTCAGGATTTTTTTGATTCCCAATATTTTGGCAGTTCATATTTAAACAGTTCACTTGGCGATTTATTACTTAACATTTCTGTTTATTTTTATATAGCTTATAATTTTTTCTACATAATTTTTAATCATTTAGATTTAAACAAATTAAAAGAAAAAAAATATTTTCGGACTATACTAACTGTTTCACTGATAATTATCGGCAATTATGCCTTTTTGGTTTCGCTTGGTTTAATTGAAGATATTATAATAAATTCAACAATTCCACTGAATTTATACAATATTGTAAACCTTAATTTATTCAGTCTTTTTGCATTTATCAGCATTCTGTTGGTCGTAATTCTGGCTTTTTACATTTTGTACAAAATATTTGAACTTTCCGGAAAAATAACTCTGCCAAAGTATCTGATTTTGTACTCAGTAAGTTGTTTTATAATCGTTAATGTACCTTATTATTTTTTTATCAGACAAAATAATCCTGTTTCTCTGCTGATAATACTTTTTATAAATCTTTTTATAATTCTTATTTTCAACCGCTCAAAAATCTCGAAAGTTTATCGTTTTGCATTTATATCTGTTATCATTTCTGTGTTGATTACTATTTCAATAATTCTGGCACTAAACAACAAACAAAACGAATTTTACAAGCTCAAAGCAATGGAAATGATTAACCAAAGAGATGATTTAGCTGAAATTTTACTGAAAGATATTGCTGAAAAATTGCCTGATGACCAGAATTTGTACGATTATTCTTCGTTGAACAATGACATTCATAACATTGAATTAAAGACTTATGAATACGTAACCCGAAGATACTTCAAATCGTACTGGAATAAATACGACATTACAGTTATAAGCTGTTCAAATACAGACTCAATAAAATTATTCAACAAAAATCTCATAAATTGCAACTATTATTTTGATGATTTAATACAAAAAAATAGCATAAACCTTCCTTATGAAAATTCATATTTTATCAACAATCAAAGCCTGAAAAATTCATATCTTTTGTTTTGTTCATTCCCTGAATCGCCCGAAAATGTGAGGTTTTATTTCATTATAACTCCTAAACTTTATCCTACGAACATTGGTTATCCCGAATTACTTCTTAATACAAAAAATTCAGAGGTACCTAAAATTGATTTTTCTTATGCAAAATACCATAAAAATTCACTGACAATTTCTTACGGAAATTATGAATATCAAACAAACGGCGAAAAACTTTTCAGCTCCGAACAAGAATTTTCATTTATCGAAGAAAAAAATCTTAAACATCTCATATATAACACAAAAGACGATAATTACATTGTAATTACATTTAATAAAATTACATTTTGGGATTCAATTGTTGTTTTTTCTTACATTTTATTGACTTTTATTCTGATTATAGGTGTTTATACACTTATAAAAAATTACAAAACAGCTCTTAATCATCGAAACTGGGATTTCAAAACAAAGTTAAATCTTTCTATGTTGCTTGTTTTAAGTCTTTCGTTCGTTTTAATTGGTGCTATTACGGTTTTTATGAATATTAACAAAACCAACAATAATAATCACACAGAAGTAACTACCAAATTAAAAGAAATAAACATTGCATTAACTCAGCAAATTCAAAAAAATGATACTCTGATTACCAAAATTCAATCAAAAAATGTTGAAGATTTAGAAAAAAAACTGCAGGATTTGTCTGAAATTGTTGGTGCTGATGTTAATATATTTGATAAAAACGGATATTTATATGCAAGTTCGAGACCTGAAATTTTCTACTCAAATCTGATTGGTGAGTATCTAAACTCGACTGCTTTTTACCAGCTGAAAACCAACAAGTTATCAATTTTCGTACATAAAGAAAACATTGGTCTGATGAGCTACACTTCGGCTTATGCTCAGCTTTTGAACAAAAATAATGAGTTGTTGGCATATATAAATCTTCCTTATTTTATTAAACCTGATGCTTTTAAAGAAGAAATGACTAATCTGATTGTCTCTATTGTCAATATTTTTGTTGTTTTATTCCTTTTTTCAATGTTTCTGTCAATTTTAATTTCTGAACAGATTATTTCACCGATAATTGTTTTGCAGAATAAAATCAAAAAACTTGAGGTCGGTAAAAAATACGAAAAAATTGAATATAAAAGAAAAGACGAAATCGGCGAACTTGTTGCAGAATACAACAAAATGGTTGATAAATTGGACGAAAGCATAAATTTACTTTCAAAATCGGAACGTGAAAGTGCATGGCGGGATATGGCAAAACAAATTGCCCACGAAATTAAAAATCCTCTGACACCGATGAAACTCAGCATACAGCTTTTGCTACGTTCGTGGGAAAATCAGGACGAAGATTTTGACTACCGTCTGCGAAATGTAAGCAATACACTTATTCAGCAAATCGAAACCCTTAAAAGAATTGCCGAAGAATTTTCTGATTTTGCCAAAATGCCTAAACCTCAGGAACAAATTATCAATTTATCGGATAAAATCGAACAAATGTCAAAATTCTACGAAAATACCGATAATATAGAAGTTAAAGCAAATCTGAACAATTTCAAAAATGTTTTAATTCTGGCTGACGATAAACAAATTTCAAGAGCATTTATAAACCTTATAAAGAATGCTATACAAGCCATTCCCGAAGGTGTAAACGGTAAAATCACAATTGATTTGGACATTATTGGGACAAAAGCTATTGTAAAAATAATTGATAACGGCAGCGGAATTCAAGATGACATAAAAGAAAAACTATTTTTGCCTTCATTCACTACAAAATCCAGCGGAATGGGTATTGGATTGGCTATGGTAAAAAACATTATTGATAATGCAAACGGCAAAATCTCCTTCAAATCACAATTAGGCAAAGGAACAACTTTTATTATTGAACTGCCTGTTTATCAGAAATAGTTTTTTTGGTCTTGGTTTAAAACCGCTGAAATTTCAGGTGCGGACACCTTAAATATCGGTAATACACGCTTTTGTAGGTGTCCCCACAAACAAAATCAACAGGTTTAAACCAGTACCGTTTTTTTTTATGTTCGTAACTTCGATTTTTATACAGAAGAAACCCCCATGAGAACCTTAAAGTTCTCACACCAATAGAATGAAAATAA
>DYKL01000275.1:0-111 GCA_020722645.1 Acetofilamentum sp.
ATAGTTAATAGTGCATAGTTAATAGTGCATAGTGCATAGTTAATAGTGCATAGTTGATAGTTAGTTGATAGTTAATAGTTTTTTACTATGCACTATGCACTAAAACACAAT
>DYKL01000275.1:211-4806 GCA_020722645.1 Acetofilamentum sp.
GCACAATGCACTAAAACACAATGCACAATGCACTAAAACACAATGCACAATGCACTAAAACACAATGCACAATGCACAATGCACAATGCACAATGCACTAAAACACAATGCACTATGCACTAAAACACAATGCACTATGCACAATGCACTATGCACTAAAACACAATGCACTATATTAACAAAAATAATAAGAAATTTACAACCACTATATTATGACTAACGAAGAAATAAAACAAGCTAAAGAAACAATAAACAGCTATCTTGCTATGGAGTTGCTCCGTTTTACAACTGCCGGAAGCGTTGATGACGGCAAAAGCACTCTGATAGGCAGACTTTTATACGACAGCAAATCAATTTTCAAAGACCAACTCGAAGCAGTTGAACGTTCCAGCAAACTCAAAGGAGACGAATACGTTAATCTTGCTCTTCTGACAGATGGTTTAAGAGCCGAACGTGAACAAGGTATTACAATTGACGTTGCTTACAGATATTTTCATACACCAAAAAGAAAATTTATTATCGCAGATACTCCCGGACATATTCAATATACTCGTAATATGGTTACAGGTGCTTCTACTGCTAATCTTGCAATTATTCTTATTGATGCAAGAAATGGGGTTTTGGAACAAACTCTAAGACATTCATACATTGCCTCTTTATTACAAATACCGCACCTTTTGGTTGCTATCAACAAAATGGATTTGGTTGGATATTCTCAGGAAATTTTTGATAAAATTAAAGATGATTTTGATTCTTTTTCGCATACATTAAATGTTCCTGATGTACATTTTGTGCCTATTAGTGCATTAAACGGTGATAATATTGTAAACCGTTCGGAAAATATGCCTTGGTATCAGGGTGCTACTTTGCTTTATCTTCTTGAAACCGTGCATATTAAAAACGACAACAATTTAAAAGACCCTCGTTTTCCTGTGCAATATGTTATCAGACCTCAAAGCGACAAATTTCACGATTTCAGAGGTTATGCCGGAAGAGTTGCAAGTGGTGTGTTTAAAAAAGGTGATGATATTGTTGTTTTACCTTCCGGTTTCAGTTCTAAAATTAAAACTGTTGAAGCGTATGAAAACCAGTTGGAATCTACATTTGCGCCCCAGTCGATTACTTTAACATTGGAAGATGATATTGATATCAGCAGAGGTGATATGATTGTCAGAAAAGATAATATGCCTAAAGTCGGACAAGATGTAGAAGTTATGGTTTGTTGGTTCAATCAAAAACCTTTGCAACAGAGAGGAAAATACATTCTCAGACATACGACAAACGAAATGAAATGTATGGTTACAGACGTTAATTTCAAAATGGACATAAACACGCTTGAACAAAATTTTGATAACAAAAATATTGGTATGAACGATATTGCAAAAATTACTATCAGAACCGGAAAACCTTTATATTACGATTCATACAAAATTAATCGTCAGACTGGTAGCGTTATTTTGGTTGATGAACATACAAATGAAACAGTTGCTGCCGGTATGATTGTTTAATTTACTCAAAATTTAATGTTAATAAAATACCCAATAGTTCGGTATATTTTGAAGTAATTCGTTAATATTCAGCAAATTGATTTTGTACGTGTAACAAATTAGTAATTGATTGAAAATCAATAATTTGCTTCCTTCGTTATCACTCTGGATGACGCTAATTGAAAAATTAACGAATTATTGATACCCTTACCTTGTATTAATTCCGATACAAGGTTTTTTTTTTGAAAATTCATTAAAAAAATGTGTAAATTCACATCATTTTAACATAAATTCTAAAAATAACATAAATAAACAAATTTGAGAATTAAAAAAAAATCTTTTTGTTTAGATTTGTAAAAAATAATTATAATTAAATATAAGTAAATTTCAATTCAGATTTTAATTTATAAATTGAAAATCTCATCTAAAATATTACTCTTTATTTTCTTTGCGTTAATATTTAAAACAGGATATTCGCAGATAACAGACTCCATTTCAGTCGATTCTGTTAGTATTAATAATATTATAATGTCAGACTCCCTCTTAATTGTTAATGATACTATTCCAAAAGACTCAATACCGACAGCGGATACGCTTAAAATTATTGAAAAGAAAAATGATAATGCAATAGACAGAGAGATATCTTTTGAAGCTGTTGATTCTATGCATATTTCAGTTGCTGATAAAAAAATAATACTATTCGGCAAAGGAATACTGATTACAGACGAAATGGAACTAAACGCCGGCAGCATTGGTGTAGATATGGAGAAAAAAGAAATTATGGCAGTTGGGGTAAAGGATTCTTTGGGAAGAATTAGCGGAAAACCAATATTTAAAGAACAAGACAAGGAATATAGTTCAACAAAAATGCGTTACAATTTCAAAACAAAAAAAGGTATTGTTTATGACGCTATGACTCAGGAACAAGAAGGTTTTTTGCACGGTGAAATCGTTAAAATTCACTCTAACGACGAAATGCACATTCTGCACGGTAAATATACAACCTGCAATCACCCGAATCCTCATTATTATGTAGATTTAACAAAAGCAAAACTTAAATCTAAAGATAAAATTATTACCGGTCCTTTTTATTTCGTGATAGAAGATATTCCTATTCCAATTGCAGCTCCTTTTGGTTTTTTCCCACTTTCCAGAAAAAACACTTCCGGAATACAGTTTCCGACTTATAAAGATGAAATTGACATCGGTTTCGGATTAGTTGGAGCAGGATACTATTGGGCAATTAACGATTATGTTGATGCTGATATTACTGCCGACGTATATTCAAAAGGTAGTTGGGGTGTTCACTTAAATTCCAGATTTAAAAAACGCTATAAATTCAACGGGGGCTTGAATTTTAATTACTTCCACAAAAAAACAGGTCCGAAAGAACTTTCTACTACTGAAATTGGAGATTCATACAATATTCAGCTTAATTACCAGCAAGACCCCAAAGCCCGCCCAAATTCTAATATTTCGGCAAATATCAATTATGTTTACGGAGATTACAGAAAATATAATGCTACTGATCTTAATGATTTTGTTAATACTACTACAAATTCAAGTATGTCATATCAAAAAACCTTTGCAGGTACACCATTTCGTATGACAGCAAATATGAATATGTCACAAAACTTGCAGGATAGTACTACAAACCTAAAATTCCCGACTTTGAATTTTAATATGAATCAAGTATATTTTGCTGATATAATAAGAGGAAAAAATAAACCAAAAAAGGGGAAATGGTACGAAAAAGTAGGTTTTTCTGTAAATTCACAATTGTCAAATTCTGTTTACACTCACGATACCATACTGACAAACATTGACCATATTGACAGTACACTCAGAGCAATGAAATCGGGATTCAAATATTCCATACCCATTCAGACATCTTTTACTTTGTTCAAATATTTTAATTTTTCGCCCTCAATAAATTATAATGCAAGGATTTACGCTAACAGAATTGAACAAAACCTAATTTCTGATGGAATTGACACGAGGATTGTAAAAGACACTATTTGGGGTTTTAACCACGTTTACGATTACAGCACAAGTTTAAGTATGAATACCAGATTGTACAGTATGCTTAACCTGAACATTGGCAAATTTAAAGCTATCAGACACGTAATAAGTCCTTCTGTTTCATACACATACAAACCGGATTTCTCAGACGAAAAATACGGTTACTACGAAAAAGTACCATTGGATACAACCGGTAAACTTTATTCATTTTATGACGGAACTGTTTTTGGCACTGCACCTATTGGTGAACAGCAAGCTTTGAATTTTTCTGTCGGGAACAACATAGAAGCCAAAATTGAAACTAATGATTCAATAGAAAACAACAAAAAAATAAAACTATTCAACAGCCTAAGCTTTTCAGAATCTTATAATTTTGCTGCTGATTCATTGAATTTCAGTGTGTTTTCAATAAGGGCTTCTTCTACTCCTATTACAAAAGTTACTGTCAGCTTTAATGCCTCAATTGACCCTTATACTGTCAATGAAAGTGGACAAAGGATAAATACTTTCGTTTATGAACAAACACAAAAAATCGGTCGTCTGACAAATGCTGACTTTTCTGTTAATTCTCAATTTACTTCTATTGACTTAGATAAAATTCTGAAAACTGAATCAGTTGTAAAATGGAATGCATCAGCAAATTACAGTTTCAGATATGTAAAAAAATTTAATACAAAAAATCAGGATTACGATATTGATATAGTCCAAAATTTAACTCTGAATTTTAACATATCCCCCACTCCATTGTGGAATGTCTCAGTAAGAACAGGTTACGATTTTAATGCATCAAAAATTACCTCGACAACTTTTAATTTTTACAGAGATTTACATTGCTGGGAAATGACTTTGCAGGTTACTCCATTTGGTCAGATGAGAAGTTATTTGTTCCAAATTAAAGTAAAATCAACAATGTTCGAGGCTCTCCAAATAAAACGCGAAAACAGCTGGCACGATAATTTCTAAAATATTTATAAAAGTGATTTTTTCATAAGTAAAATTTTACTTTTTTTGCGTATATATTAAAAAAAATAAACGCTCTATTCCGCAATATTAAGATGCTGATATAAATATAGTCCGTAGGACTAA
>DYKL01000276.1 GCA_020722645.1 Acetofilamentum sp.
GCAGGTGTTTTCACCTGCAACCACTTACGAAAAAACTTGCGGATTTAAGGAATAATAGGAATATTTTTTACATATTATTATATCAATAGTTCGGTGTATTTTAATGTAATTCTTTAATATTCAATCAATTGTGTCTGTTCGGTTTAAAATTAGTAATTGATTGAAAATCAATAATTAGCTAATTTGCTAATTAGCTAATTGAAAAATTAACGAATTATTTATTCTATTATTGCTTTTACTCCCGGTAATTCTTTTCCTTCGATATATTCAAGTAAAGCACCACCACCTGTAGAAACGTAGCTCATTTTATCCATTTTATCGAATTTTGCCAGAGCTGCTACGGAATCGCCACCTCCAACAAGACTAAATGTGCCTTTTTCTGTTGCTTTTGCAATAATTTCTGTTAGTTCTTTTGTTCCTTTTTCAAATTTTTCAAATTCAAAAACTCCAACAGGTCCATTCCAAAGTATTGTTTTTGAGTTCAATATAACTTCTTCAAATAATTTTACGGTTTTTGGTCCAATATCCAAGCCCATTCTGTCATCGGGTATTTTGTCAATGTCGCTTAATGTAAAGTGTGCGTCTTTGTCAAATTTATCACCGTTTATGCTGTCGATTGGCAAGTATATTTTTGAGTTATTCTTTTTTGCAAGTTCGTAGAATTTTTCAATCTGACTCAGGTAGTCATCTTCAACCATTGATTTGCCAACTTTTCCGCCTTTTGCTTTAACAAATGTAAAAGCCATTGCCCCGCCAATTATCAGATTATCAACTTTGGTCAGAAGGTTTTCGATAATTGAAATTTTTGTTGATACTTTCGAGCCACCAATAATTGCTGTAAATGGTCTTTGTACGTCTTTAAGAACTTTGTTGAGGCTGTCAATTTCGCTTTCCATAATATAGCCGAACATTTTGTTTTCGGGGAAAAATTTCGCAATAATTGTAGTAGATGCGTGAGCACGGTGAGCTGTTCCGAATGCATCATTAATATATACATCAGCCAGTTCAGCCAATTTTTTTGAGAAATTTTCGTCCCCTTTTTCTTCCTCTTCATAAAATCTGAGGTTTTCAAGTAACAGTACATCGCCAGATTTAAGTTCTGATGCGAGTTTTTTTGCTTCTTCGCCGATACAGTCCGGTGCAAATTTAACTTCAACGCCAACTAAGTCTGACAAGTGCTTTTTTATGTGTCTTAAGCTGTATTTGTCGTTTGGACCTCCTTTTGGACGACCTAAATGTGACATTAAGATTGCTGAACCTCCGCTTTTTATAACTTTTTTAATTGTTGGGATAGCCGCAGTAATTCTTGAATCGTCAGTTATTTCAAAGTTTTCATTTAAAGGCACATTAAAATCTACTCTTATAATAGCTTTTTTGCCTGTAAAATTAAAATCGTTTATTCTTTTCATTTTTTTATTTTTAATTGGTTATCAATAGTTTATCTTAAAATTTGTTTTGATTTTTTTCAAAATTTATTTGTCAAAAATATAAAATTTATTTCTGATTTGAAATCTTTTCAAATTTTTTGGTTTAATTTTTGTGTATTATTTAATGTCGTAATTGATTAAAAATCAATTAGTTAATAAAAAGTTACAAAAATATAATCATACTTGATAAAAATATAAATAATGTTTAAGTAATGAAAAGTTATGATGTAATATTTTTATAAAAAAAACACTTAATAATATGAAGACTTCTTTAATACTTTTTATATCAACAGCAATAATTTTGACATTTTCGAATATTTTGTCAAAAAACATAATACCTCAAACCATTTTTTCAGCCATCGAAAATGGAGACGCAAAGGCTTTATCGTCTTATTTTAATCAGAGCATTGAACTGAAAATTATTGATAAAGAGGGCATTTACGGCAAAAAACAAGCTGAAATTTTATTAAAAGATTTTTTTTCTGATAATAAACCTGTTTTTTTTGAAGTCATAAAACAAGAAGACCACGTAAATTCAAGCTTTGGTATTTGCAATTTTGATAATACAACCGGTCAGAAGTTTTCGGTTTATGTTTATGTCAGAAATTTTGGTTCAAAGAACATAATAACTAAGCTCAAAATAGAGTATTTGTAAGTTATTGTGTTAAAAAATATTCAATTTTTTTTCTGACTTGGTCTGATAATTCTTCTTGGGTTAAATTCGCAATTTCGTCTGCTTCGAGGGGAGTACCGAAATTTATAATAATTTTTGCTGGTTTAACCCAAATATTTTCGGGACTTGCTTTATCCACGCCTTTCATCGCTACCGGAACTACCGCAAAACCTGATTCTATTGCAAATTTGAAAGGTAATTTTTTAAAATTGTTCATTTGAGATTTTTTTGAACGAGTACCTTCCGGAAAAACTATAATTGAACGACCTTTCTGCAATCTCTCTTTTGCTATCTGAAAACTTCTTATTGATTCTCTGGCACTTGTACGGTTTATCGGGATTTGTTCAAATATTTTTATTATCCAACCGTAAATAAACCATTTGAAATGTTTGTGGGCTTCTATGGCATTTGCAAAAACAGGCATATAGGCACTTAATATCAAAACGTCCATCATACTTGTGTGATTTGGCATAAAAATATATGATTTTTTTGTGTCTAGTTTTTGTTCAAAATTTACCTTGAACCTTAGCAACATAAACCATAATGCTATTTTGCAGGAAAAACTTAAAAATTTGAATAAACTGTTTTTTGACAGAAATAAATTTAATATAAAAATTAAGGTAAAGATTATTAAAAAGGATATTATACCGACAATCCAAATGTATATAGCAGAAATATACTTCATTTCTTAAAATTTATTTTATTGATTATTTTACCAAAATACTCTTGTTCGTATCCTTTGGATAATAAATATCTCTGTATTTTAGCTTTTAATTTGTAAGCATCTGTTTCTTTTGCTGTTTTTAATTTCGAAGCAATCAGTTTTTCAATTTTATTAAAATAAGATTCATCATCAATAATTTCTAATGCATTATTAATATATTCGTTTTCGATTTTTTTAAGTCTTAACTCATATCTTATTTTTATTTTACCGTAATCCTGAAAACGAAATTTATCAGAAGTAAATGCTTCGGCGTATCTTTGTTCGTTGATATAATCCTCGTCAATTAAAATACTGATTATTTTTTTGTGATGTTTTTTATCAATATTCCATTTTTCGAGCTTTTGTGTAATTTCGGATATACAAACTTCTTTTGTGCTGCAAAATTTCATTGCTTTAGACAAAGCATTTTCAAAATCGTGCATTTTTATCCTAATTTGCTGATTTTTTCGAGTGCATTGTAATCAAGAACCTTGATTTTTTTTCCGTCAAGCTCTATAACGTTCTCATCTCTGAAATTATACAGGGTTTTGATGGCATTTGAAGTCGTCATATTTGCCAGATTAGCAAGGTCTTCTCTGTATAGATTTATTTTTATGGTTTGACCGTCATTTTCAAAACCGTAAGTGTCAGATAATCTTAAAAGACTTTCAGCCAAACGTCCTCTCAAATGTTTCTGTGTCAATGAAACGATATTATTTTCAGCCTCTCCGAGTTCTTTTGCAAGAAATTTTATTATTTCTAATGCAAACGGATTATTTTCTTCAATCACTCTAAACAATGATTCTTTGTTTATTATACAAACAATTGAATCTTCAAAGGCTCCGGCTGATGCGTTGTAGTAATCGCTGGCAAATAATGCTCTGAAACCGATAAAATCACCCGGTCTTGCTAATCTTATTATTTGTTCCCTTCCGTTTATGCCGTCTTTGAATATTTTAACTTTCCCTTTTACCAATGAAATTAATCCGTTGGGGTTGAAACCTTCTTTAAAAATCACTTCATTTTTTTTGTACGAAATACAATTTATTGAAGCTGTAAGTTCTTCTTTTTGCTTTATCGTAAGCACTTTGAAGATGGAATCTTTATTTTCAATACATTTTTGTGAGTAAGATATGTTCATACGGTATTTGTTTTTTTGCAAAATTATACTTTTTTTCTATTTTAAAAACTTTATCTTTGCAAAAAAAAAAAATAAAATGAGCAATCAGGTTAAAACTTTAGGTACAATTTCAATGATTCTTGGTATAATTTCGCTTGTCGTTTTCTGTATTCCGGTTATTAGTCTTATTATGGCTGTTACAGGTCTTATTTTAGGCATTCTGGGTATTGTTAATGCTAAAAAGACAAGTGATTCCAGTTCTTCAAGCATCGCCGGAACAATTATCAGTGCCTTAGCTTTTTTAATAGGTATTGTTTTTAATTTGGCTCTTTTTGGCGGGATTAAAGATGGTTTTATTGACGATTTTAACTGGAATAACAACAACAATTATTATGATTTTTACGATGATACTGATACAAACTACACCGATATTGATTCTCTTTTGTTAGATGATGATGAGTTAAACAATCTTAACCCGATTATGGACGATGAAGACAACGGACCGGGTCCGGCGCCGGATTAATAGATTTGAGTTTATGTATCAATTGAAATTTTTAAAAACGGTGTTTTATAAATACAGCTTTTTATACACAATTTGGTGTTTTTTTTAAGGCAATAAATATACGAAACAAGTCGAAAAATGATAAGATACTTTCAATATAAGATTTGAGACAAATACAGGATTAGCTCTTTGACTTATTTGAGAAAATTCCGATAATATCCCAAGAATAGACAAAACAATATATTTATATAATAATTTTATTAAAAAATGATAGTAAAATAAAAGAATTATTGTTTTTTAGTAGTTTTTAGCAGTAAAACGGAAGTTCACCGGCTAAATTTGGGTCTATTGCAGTAATATCAAGTGATG
>DYKL01000277.1 GCA_020722645.1 Acetofilamentum sp.
TTTTTCTTAGCTATCGCCTGTAAAACCTGAAAAGTTGTAAGTAAGTTCCGTTTAAGGTAATAATTTACATTTGTGCTTGTACCGATTTTTTTTGTTTCTACCACGAGTTGAAACTCGTGGTTATCATTATTTTAGTCCTACGGACTATATTTATATCAGCATCTTAATATTGCGGAATAGAGAGTAATTTATTTCTGACCTTAAATCCGCAAATTTTTTCGTAAGTGGTTGCAGGTGAAAACACCTGCAACATGTAGTTTGCACCAGTCAGGTGCCTGTACTGTAAGTATCTCACCTGACTGAATTTCAGATATATAAGTATAGACTTACGGATTTAAGGTCTGATTAAAAAAACATGAATTATTAAAATCAGATTCTTCAGACAGTTTTCAACATTTCTTTTTTCAGAAAATCTGCCGTATAGTTGTTTTTGATTTTAAGCATTTCTTCCGGTGTGCCGCTAAAAGTAATATAACCACCTTCTTTTCCGCCTTCGGGACCGATGTCTATTATATAATCAGCAGTTTTTATAACATCTAAATTGTGTTCAATAACTATAACTGTATTTTTTTTATCTACTAATTTTTGAATTACATCTAAAAGCATTCTAATATCTTCAAAGTGCATACCCGTAGTAGGTTCGTCTAATATATAAAGTGTTTTACCGGTCGAAACCTTTGATAATTCTGCTGCAAGTTTAACTCTTTGACTTTCTCCTCCCGACAAAGTAGTTGATGATTGTCCCAGTTTGATATATCCTAATCCGACTTCCTGCAATGTTTTGATTTTTCTTAAAATTTTAGGGTGATTTTCAAAAAATTCAACTGCTTGATTTATAGTCATATCCAAAACATCAGCTATTGATTTTGCTTTGAATTTAACTGCCAGAGTCTCGCTGTTATATCTGCGTCCGTTGCATTCGCGGCAAGTTACATAAACATCAGGCAAAAGCTTCATTTCAATTGTTTCAACGCCTGCACCTTTGCATATTTCACATCTTCCTCCTTTAACATTAAAAGAAAAACGTCCGGGTTTATAGCCTCTGATTTGTGATTCAGGAAGCATTGCAAATAAATCTCTGATTTCGTTGAAGACTTGTGTGTAGGTTGCTGGATTTGAACGTGGTGTACGCCCAAGCGGGCTTTGATCAACTTCTACTACTTTGTTGATGTTCTCTAATCCTTGAATTCCTGCGTAAGGCAGAATTTTTTTGTTAGATTTGTACAAATTATTAAAAATGATTGGCAATAAAGTGTCATTTATCAAACTTGACTTACCGCTACCTGAAACTCCTGTTACACATATAAATTTTCCAAGTGGAAATTCCACATCAACATTTTTGAGGTTATTGCCAGATGCTCCTTCCAAAAAAACCGACAGCCCTGTTCCTTCTCTTCTTTTTTTTGGAATTTCAATTTTTTTTCTGTCAGTTAAATATTTTGCAGTTAATGTATCTGTTTTTAAAACTTCTTCCGGAGTTCCGTTTGCAACAATTTTGCCGCCTAATCTGCCTGCCTTTGGTCCCAAATCTACAAGATAATCTGCCGAAAGCATCATCTCCTTGTCGTGTTCTACAATAATTACCGTGTTTTTTTTGTCTCTGAGATTACGTAAAGAATTGATTAATTGCAAGTTATCTCTCTGATGCAAACCAATACTCGGCTCATCGAGAATGTACAAAACATTTACTAATTGCGAACCTATCTGAGTAGCAAGTCGTATCCTTTGGCTTTCTCCGCCGGACAAAGTTGCTGCTGAACGGTTTAAAGAGAGATATCCTAATCCGACATCTAACAAAAAAGTTATTCTGCTTCTTATTTCTTTAAGTAGTTCGTAACTAATTGCATTTTGCCTTTTTGTCAGTCTTTTTTCAATATCTTTCAGCCATAAGTTTACTTCGCTTAAATCAATATTACTGATTTCTGCAATAGTTTTATTGTCAATTTTAAAATATAATGCCTCTTTTTTTAATCTGTTGCCATTACATTCGTTGCAAACAGACTGTTCCACAAGATCATCATAATTGGTGCTGTCATTTTTAAGGCTTTCGGTGTAAATTTGTGAAAATATTCCGTTATATTCTGTATAATATTTTGCCTGTGTACCAAGCGGAGTATTGTCAAGCCGGATTTTTTCCTCACAGCCGAAAAAAATTTTTTCGATTAATTCTTCCGGTAAATCTTTAAATGGTGTCTTTATAGAAACATTAAATTTTTTACATAATGCCGATATTTGCCAGTATAGTAAACCGTTTGTCAATTTTCCGACAGAAGTGATTGCTCCTTCGTAAATGCTTAAATCTTTATCTTTTATAATTTTGTTATAGTTTGGTTTTTCAACATATCCCAATCCTTTGCAAACAGGACAATACCCCTGAGGCGAATTAAATGAAAAAAGATTTGGGGCAGGCAAATCAATCGAAAAGCCGGTTGTAGGACACATTAAGTGACGACTGAAATATTTCAGTTCTTCGGTTTCATTTTCTAAAATCATTACAACTCCGTTGCCATAATGAAGAGCCTTATTTAAAGAATCTTTAAATCTTTTAATGTCAATTTTTTCTACAACCTGAGTTTTGTCTATAACAATTTCAATATTATGATTTTGGTATCTTTCAACCATCAGATTATTTGACAGTTCCGTAATTTTTCCGTCAATTCTGGCATATAAAAAACCTTTTTTGAAAAAATTTGCAAAAAGTTCACGATAATGTCCCTTTCTGGATCTGACTATAGGTGCTAAAATCAGAATTTTTTTGTTTTTAAAAGATTCAAGAATTTTTTCTATAATCTGCTCAGTTGTATGTTGAATCATTTCTTCTCCGGTTTCAGGAGAATACGCTATTGCAGCTTTTGAATACCATAAACGCAAAAAGTCATTTATTTCAGTGATAGTACCGACTGTTGAACGGGGATTTTTATTTGTTCCTTTTTGTTCTATGCTTATAACCGGCGACAAACCATTAATCTTATCAACGTCAGGTCTTTCGAGATTATTCAAAAACATTCGCCCATAAGATGAAAAAGTTTCAATATATCTTCTCTGACCTTCTGCATAAATTGTGTCAAAAGCCAATGAAGACTTCCCGCTTCCGCTTAAACCTGTAATAACAATCAGTTTATTGTGAGGTAATGTTATATCAATATTTTGAAGATTATGAACTCTTGCTCCGTATATTTCAATTAAAGATTTTTTCAACTTTTTTTCAGATATTTTAAAATTATATAAATATGGGCAAAAATTTGTTTATAGTTAAATATGTGTTGATAACTGTTTTTATGTATCTGATTATCAATCTATTATGATTTGAAATGATTTATATGCTTTCACAAAAAAATATCCGATTCAAAAAAATTTTATCAGCTGAAAGCAAAATAATTCGCAAAATTACTAATAATCTTTTTTTCATTTAAAAAAACTTTTAAATTTGGCTCTAAAAAATTAAAATAAAAAATGGAAATTGTAGTTGGAATAGACATAGGAGGAACCAATACCGAAATAGGACTTGTTGATATTAACGGTAATATTCTTGAATTTGACAAGTTTGAAACTCAAAAATTCAAAAACGAAGTTGAATATATTGAAACATTGTCGCAAAAAGTTAAAAGTCTGGTCTTTAACAAATACAAAATTATCGGACTTGGTGTAGGTGCCCCTAATGCAAATTTTTTTACCGGGAAAATAGAAAATGCACCAAACATTAACTGGGCAAGAAAAGTAATTCCTTTTACTGAAATGTTAAGTGATATTTTCAAAGTAGATGTTAAAATCACAAACGATGCAAATGCAGCAGCTATTGGCGAAATGTTATACGGAAATGCAATTGGTGTCAAAGATTTCATTTTAATTACTCTCGGAACAGGTCTTGGAAGTGGTTTTGTCTGTAATGGTGAACTAATTTTAGGTCACGACGGTTTTGCAGGCGAAATGGGACATATTACTGCTGTTTACGGTGGAAGACTTTGCGGTTGCGGAAAACAAGGCTGTTTAGAAACTTATGTATCAGCTACAGGAATTAGAACAACTGTTTTGGAAATGCTTAGATACTCAAAAAAAGAATCTCTTCTAAGAAAGTACGAAGCAAAAGATATTACTTCTAAAAGTATATACGAAGCTGCTGTATTGGGAGATATTCTGGCACATGACGTTTTTGATTTTACTGCTAAAATTTTAGGTGAAAAACTTGCAGATATTGTAGCACTGACAAGCCCCAAAGCAATTTATTTTTTCGGGGGTCTTTCAGCAGCCGGTGATTATTTGCTTGTCCCAACTAAAAAATATATGGAACAAAATTTAATGCCGATTTTCAAAAACAAAGTTAAACTGGAAGTATCGGCTCTTATGGGAAAAAACGCTGCCGTTCTGGGTGCGGCTGCTTTGATTTGGAAAGAAATTAAATAAACTTGTGAAAATTTTCCTAAAAGTGTATCAAAAATTTGTAAGTTTAATAGCAAAATTTAAATATATAGTTTTAAAAACATAAAAATTCAAGTTATTGAATCTTATTTGTTAGTTGTCAGTTTATAATATTTATGCCAACTTAATCAACAAAAAACAGATAACTTTTTATTTAAAACCTTAAATCCGCAAGTCTTTTCGTAAGTGGTTGCAGGTGAAAACACCTGCAACATGTAGTTTGCACCAGTCAGGTGTTTTCACCTGACTGAATTTCAAATATATAGGTATAGACTTGCGGATTTAAGGTAAAATTCAGCAATTCCTTAACAAATTTAACAATTATCAAAATACTTGAAAAATCA
>DYKL01000278.1 GCA_020722645.1 Acetofilamentum sp.
ATCAATTTGCTGAATATTAACGAATTACTTCAAAATATACCGAACTATTGTTTGTTTATATAAAGATAAATTAAAATATTGAGTTTAGTCTATAAAGTTCATAAAGCATGCCATGAAAGGGTCTAAAAGCCTGCCCTGTAAGGGTCTATAAAGTTAATACATTGATTATTAGCAAGTTGTGTTAAGTTAAAAAAACATTATACTATTGATAATCAGGTATTTGTGCTTGGCTTATAAGACCCTTTCAGGGCAGGCTTTTTAGACCGGACTCATTAAAAAAAATTTTAAAATAATCAACTTTAACAAAAAAGGTTGATATTTTGTTTCTAAATGAATAAATTTGTTTTAAAAATATTAGTTTTTGTAATTGTAAGTTTGTTGTTTTCTTGTACCGAAGAAACATATAATGAAGGTTATGTTCATAACTTTACAAAAGAAAATAATTTTGAAAATGATAAAACTGCACAAACAATAGTTCAGTTTCAACAAAACTCATATATTGACAATTTAACAAAATTTCTGAATAACGAAAATCCTGTTTATATAAAACAAGCAATATATTCATTATTATCGTTAAAAGATACTGCATTTGTAATTTTATTACCCGCTCTTCTGAAAAATAAAGATGCTGATGTCAGAAAAGCATCTGCATATTCAATAGGATATTTCGCTTATTCAAAATATGAACAGAAACTTATAGATGCATATCAAATAGAATCAGATGCCGAAGTTAAACAGATTATTTTAGAGGCATTGGGGAAATGCGGCACAGAGAAAAGTATGGCTTATATAGCTTCTTTAAATATACAGTCAAGCCAATATAACCTTATGATTGGGCAAGGCAGAGCTTTTTATTTTTTAGCTAAAAGAGGCTTTGTATCTCAACAAATGACTGATTTAGTTTTTGACATTATTTCTAATCCGGACATAATGGAAGAAATTAAACTGGAATTTTCGTATTTTTTGACAGCAGATAAAAAGATTTCATTAAATACAAATCATTTTCAGATTTTAAAAGCCGAAATCCAAACTCGTCAAAACACATATCTTTTGTGTAATCTGATTATCGGTTTGAAACACTATCGTTCACAGGAAACATTAAGTTTGTTAAAGAATATTTTAAATGCAGATGCAGATTATAGAATTAAATTATCTGCTTTGAAAACTTTAGAGATTTTTGAATATAATGTATCAAAAGATGTTGTTTTCAAAGTTTTGCAATCAAAAATTCCGGCTTTGGAAATTGCCGCTGCCGGTTTTGTATTGAAAAAAGGCAATTCGACAGATGTACACAAATATTTAAGCCTATCTGACGGGATTAAATCAATTCAGGCAAGAAGTATTTTGTACAAAGCAGCTCTCTATTATGCTTCGTCTAAAAAACCAATTACTCAAAAAATCATATCCGGTTATGAAGTAACAAATAATATTTATGAAAAAGCTTTATTGTTGTATTCTTTATCCGCAGACCCGTTTATGTACAAATATGTAAAAGATGAAACTTTTTCGACTCAGTACAAAATTGTCAGTACAATGGGTATAAGAGCACTGACAGAAATGAGATTGCATAAAGACTTTGCTACTGTGTCGTGGTATTTGGCAGAAAATACAGGTGACGACATATATCTTGACTTCAAACTAATTTTTAAAGAAGCAATGACAAGCGGTGATAATGCTATGATTTATTACGCCTCAAAAATAATGAACATTGAAAGTCTGAACTTTTTTGATGAGTTCACAAACACATATTTTCTCAATCAGGCTTTGTCTGCGTTGGTTATTCCGCGTGATTTGGCAGCATACAAAGAGCTTTGCAAGACAATAAACAAGTTTGGTTCGCAAAATTGTACTGAAAATTATGATGTCAAACAAGTTGAATTAGACTGGGATTACATAAGTTCAATCCCCGGAAATCAAAGAGTATTAATTGAAACCAACAAAGGAAATTTTGAAATTACTGTAGATGTAAATTCAGCTCCTGCTACTGTTGCAAAGTTCATGGAATTGGTCAATCAAAAATACTACAATCAAACGTATTTTTACGATTACCTTCCCGGCGAAGCTGTTTTTAACGGTGCAAAACGCGGAGATGGCTGGTTATATACAAACGATGTATTAGTAAGTGAGCTCAGCAACAACAAAATTGTCGAGGGGGCTGTTTGTTTTAATCCGCTTGCTGACCATTATCAGTCATTTTCATGGTTTATTTCTACAACTCAAATGCCCTCCGTAAATTCATCTGCAACAATTTTCGGATACGTTACTTCCGGAATGGAAATAGTTCATAAACTCGAAATCGGAGATGTGATTTACAGTATAAAAACATTGTAATTTGCCTTTTTATTTCTACAGCCCTTTGGAAGTTTTACTATACTAATCTGTTTGCTGTTTGTTTATGCAAACGCCCTTTGCCCACCCTTTAATGTTCTAACAAAACTATTTAAGACGATTTATTTGTATTTATGAGTTTATTGTATTTTCTTTGTGCGTTTTTTCATTTTTAAAAACACAAATTAATTTATTGAAAATCAGAAATTTATATTAAGATGAGTTTAAACAAATTAAGAAATATCGGTATAGCGGCTCATATAGATGCAGGCAAAACTACCGTATCTGAAAGAATTCTTTTTTATACAGGTGTAAACAGAAAAATGGGCGAGGTTCACGATGGACAAGCTACAATGGATTTTATGAAACAAGAACAGGAAAGAGGAATCACAATAGCTTCTGCTGCAATTTCATGCAAATGGAATAATTATGACATAAATCTAATTGACACTCCCGGGCACGTTGATTTTACAATCGAAGTAGAACGTTCATTACGAGTTATCGATGGCATGATAGCTGTTTTTTGTGCAGTTTCAGGTGTTCAACCTCAAAGCGAAACAGTTTGGAATCAGGCTGACCGTTATCGTGTACCTCGGATTGCTTTTGTAAATAAAATGGACAGACAAGGTTCTGATTATTTATCAGCTATTGCTCAAATGAACGAATATTTAGATGCTAATGCAATTGCCTTTCAGATTCCGATTGGTTCAGAAGAAAATTTTGAAGGAATTATTGACATTATCTCTCAAAAATGCTACAAATTTGACGACAAATTAAGATATGAAGTCGAAATACCTGATGAGTTTAAAGAAGAAGTCAAAAAAGCAAGAGAAGTTTTAATCGAAAAATTGGCTGAATATGACGATGAGCTTATGGAAATGTTTTTCGACGAGAAAAAAATTGATGACCAGTTGCTTAAAGATGTAGCAAGAAAAGCAACATTGAAACTTCTAATTACTCCTGTTTTTTGCGGTTCAGCATACAAAAACAAAGGTGTTCAGTTATTGCTTGATGCAGTAATAGATTATTTGCCTTCACCGGTTGACGTCGGAGCAGTTATTGGTCATGATATTGATGACGAATCTAAAAGTGCCGTCAGACATCCTTCCTGTAAAGAAGATTTTTCTGCATTGGCTTTCAAGTTAATAAACGATCCTTATGTCGGTCAACAAACTTTTATCCGAATTTTTTCAGGAACTTTAACTAATGGGATGCCGGTTTACAACTCTTCAAAATTAAAAAAAGAAAGAATCGGGCGTATTTTAAGAATTAAAGCCAAAGAAAGAGAAGAAATAAATGAGGCAGGACCGGGCGAAATTGTTGCTTTGGTCGGTTTAAAATACACAAAAACAGGAGATACTCTTTGCAATGCTGAAAATCCATTGATTTTAGAAAGCATTCATATACCGCCTCCGGTAATCGAAATGAAAATTGCACCTGAAAAAAGAAATGAACAGGAAAAATTAGGAATGGCTCTTAGCAAATTGATAAACGAAGACCCTTCTTTTACCGTCAGATTTGACGAAGAAACCCAGGAATCTATTGTAGCAGGTATGGGTGAACTACATCTTGAAATTATAGTAGACAGACTTAAAGAAGAATTTAAAGTTGAAGTTGAAGTAGGTGCTCCAAGTGTCTCATTAAGAGAAACTTTAACGACAGAGAAACAGTTGAGATTCAGATATGCTAAACAATCAGGTGGTAGAGGACAGTTTGCTGAAATTGAGTTCAGAATTGAACCCAATCAGGGTAAAGGATTTGAATTTATAAATCAGATAAAAGGAGGCTCAATTCCTCAAGAATACATACCTTCTGTTCAAAAAGGCATAGAAAAAACAATAAGCGAGGGTGTTTTGGCTGGCTACCCTGTTGTCAATGTTAAAGTAGTATTGATTGACGGAAAATATCACCCTGTAGATTCTTCTGATTTTGCTTTTCAAACCTGTGCTTCTATTCTTTTCAAAGATTGTTTTATGAAAGCAAAACCTATTCTGCTTGAACCAATTATGAAGATTGAAGTCAATACACCTGACGATTATATAGGAAACGTAGTCGGTGATTTAAACCGAAGAAGAGGTCGGATTGAATCAATGAGACGATACAGAAAAGGTTCTCAGAAGCTGAACGGGTTTGTACCTTTGATGGAAATGTTCGGTTATGCTACTGCTTTAAGAAATATTTCAAGCGGAAGGGCAAATTATTCGATGGAATTTTCGAGTTATATGCCTGTTACCGAAAGTGTTCAGCAAGCTGTTCTAAAAGAAGCCGAAGAGAAAAAACGACAAAAAAAATAAATTTTAACAAAAACCTGCATTATTATGTGTTTTTTTATTATCTTTGTTGCAAAATATGTAATTATCATTGATTGAAGATGAAACACCCATGAGAACCTTAAAGTTCTCACACCAATAGAATGAAAATAA
>DYKL01000279.1 GCA_020722645.1 Acetofilamentum sp.
AAATTATACCAAACATTAAAATTTGTCACCAACATTCTTTAATAAAAGAGCCAAACATTTTTATACATTTTTATCTCTTAATCTTTTTTCCAGATCTGAGATTCTTTCTCTGAGTTCCTTGTTTTTATTTTCAAGTTCAGATTTTATGTTCTCGTATTCATTGGACATATTTTCAATATATTCTTCTTTTTCGGATAATTCTGTTTGAATATCAATCAACTCTTGCACTTTGTTCTGAATAATTTGTTCTTTGATTTTTAAAATATCTTCTTTTTCGTTTAATCTCTGTTCGGTCATTCGTAACAAACTTTTGAGGTTATCCTGATTTTTTTTGAATAATTTTTCATTCGATTGTAATTCATGTGCCTGTTTATTTGACTGAACTAAAAGTTTTTTGGTTTGAACATTTATTTTTGTATAAGAAATTGTAATAGCTATTTCATTTCCTAAGTTCAATAAAAAATTTCTCACATATTCCTGAAATTTATCCAGTGAAGCTAATTCGATTACGCCGTATATAACATTTTCAAAAAGCAAGGGAAATGCAAATAAAGAATTTGGTTTTGTATAACCTAAACCGGTTTCAAGGAACATGTAATTTTCGGGTACTGTTTCGTAATAATATTCTCTTTTTTCAACAAGAATTGTTCCCAAAAGACCTTCGTAGGGTTCAATAACGTGATTACGGATTCTTTGCTTTCCATAAGAAACAGAGGCAGTAAATTCCAAGACATTTTTATTTTCATTATATAAATAAATAGCACCCTGAACAGCTCCGATGTATTCAATAATTTCATTAAGCACATTTTTTGTCAGTGCCTCAATATCTTCTGTGTTCTGCCTCATTATAGCGCCGATTTTAGCTATACCGGTAGCTACCCACTTCTGATTTTCTTCTGTTTCCTGATATTGCAGAGCTTCTTGTTGAGACTTCAATAAATCGTCTTTTAATTCCAAAAGTGATTTTCCGATTTCATCTTCTACGGTTGTTTCAATTTCTACATTATAATTTCTTTTTGATAGTTCAATAATTGTCTCATTTTTTTCTTTCAAATTTTTCAGCATCGAATTCAAAGATTCTTTGATTACTTTATACTCTTCAACAATTGATAGCTGAGGGATTAAGATAATTTTTCCCTTTGAAATTTCCTGTAGCGATTTTTCTAATATTTGCCATGGTTTATTGAAATATTTGTCGATATAATAAAAGAACAAAGCATTTAAACCTAAAACGACAAAAATAAGTATAAAAAAATTAGTTAGAATTCGTCTGTAATAGACCTCCCTGTATTCTTTTACTTGATTTTCAACATGAATAACTTTATCGTTAAGTTTAATATGCTGTTTGTTGATATATTGCAAGATACCATCGTTGTATGATGTTCCGATTTCATTGAGTTTTGTATATTCAAGTTGAGTATTTTTGTAATAATCAGTCAATGCATCTTCGAAAAGTAAAAGGTAGTATTTATCATACGCTTCTTTTTTATTCAGATAAATATTCTGAAATATTTCATCAACATTTTTTTCAAATTGTCTGATAGAAATTTTCTGAGAATATAAATTCAATCTAAGCTGCTCTATTTCAACAATATATTTAATTAAATCAAGTTCTTTGTATTTCTCCTCCTGTTTAATTCTTTTGGAAATGTCATTAAGTTTTGAGTTTATGCCTGTTTCGGGAGCAAAAATCTGTTCATTAATTTTAATAACATCAGAGCAATAATTATTATATTTTTCTAATTCAAATTTTAAATCATTTAAAGAAGTAAAATAATCTGTTTTTTTGACAAATTTTAATTCTGAAATACTATCTAAAAGAACTTCCAATCTTGCAATTTCTATCAACAATTTTTTATGCTCATCTGATTTTTTCAAATAAATATTCCTAGAATTCAAAAACAAATTATCTTGATGGTTTTTCAATTTGTTCAGACTTTTATTTATCTTATAAATCTCAACTTGCGAATTGAATAAATTTCTATTTTTTTGCTCATAATAAATTGACAACAAAACAACCATAAAAAAGAATACAGTAAAAAGTAAAAACGCATATATAAAAGTATTCTTTAATTTTATTTTTTTTAAAATTCTCACTATAATTAATATATTCAATAATTAAATAAAGTTTATAAAATTATGTGAATTAAATTCTATAAACTTTATTATCTAAATTTATTCAAATTTACTGCCAAAAAAAATTGTTAAATTGAATTTAATTATTTTTCTATACTTCCAATCATTTTTTCAGGTCGCACCCATTGATCAAATTGTTCGGCAGTAACCAATCCAAGCTCAATAGCAGCTTGTTTTAGAGTTGTATTGTCATTGTATGCTTTCTTGGCAATTTTAGCTGAATTTTCGTAACCGATATGAGTATTTAAAGCGGTTACAAGCATCAGCGAATCATTCAAAAAGTGTGTAATTCTATCTTTGTTTGGGACAATACCGACAGCAAGATTAGTACTGAAAGAAACAAAAGCATCACCTAATAATTTTGCGGATTGCAAAAAATTATAAATCATCAAAGGTTTAAATACGTTCAACTCAAAATGTCCGCTCATTCCGCCGATATTGATAGCAACATCATTACCTAAAACCTGAGCAGCAACCATTGTAATAGCTTCGGTTTGCGTAGGATTAACCTTTCCGGGCATTATCGAAGAACCGGGTTCATTAGTAGGGATAATTATTTCGCCTATACCACAACGAGGACCTGATGATAAAACTCTTATGTCATTGGCAATTTTCATAATGCTTACAGCAATGGTTTTTAAAGCTCCGTGAGATTCAACAATAGCATCGTGTGCAGCAAGCCCTTCAAATTTATTTTCACCGGTAATAAACGGTAATCCTGTCAATTCAGCAATTTTTTTGGCGACTAATTCAGAATATCCTTTGGGTGTATTTAATCCGGTTCCTACGGCAGTACCACCAAGAGCCAATTCTGATAAATGAGGTAATGTGTTTTTTAAAGCCTTAATTCCGTGTTCTAATTGTGAAACATAGCCCGAAAATTCCTGACCAAGAGTCAATGGTGTGGCGTCCATCCAGTGAGTTCTGCCGATTTTTACAATATCTTCGAATTCTTCGGATTTTTGTTTTAATGTTTTGGTAAGAAGTTCAATTCCCGGAAATGTGTTCTCTTCCAAAATCTTATAAGCGGCAATATGCATTGCTGTAGGGAATGTATCATTACTTGACTGCGATTTATTAACATCGTCATTAGGGTGAATCAAATTTTTGCCTTCGCCTAATTTATTGCCGAGTATAACGTGCGCTCTGTTTGAAATTACTTCGTTAACATTCATATTTGACTGCGTTCCGGAACCGGTTTGCCAAATTACGAGCGGAAAATGTTCAAATAATTCACCCGCAATTATTTCATCACAAACTTTTGAAATTAAATCGGTTTTTTCTTTTGAAAGAACGCCTAACTCAAAATTAGTCAATGCGGCTGCTTTCTTGAGATAACCGAAAGCAATAATAATTTCTTTGGGCATCGAAGCTGGTTGTCCGATTTTGAAATTTTCCAAAGAACGTTGTGTTTGAGCTCCCCAATATTTATCAGCGGGAACTTTTACTTCACCTAAGGTGTCGTGTTCAAGTCTGTATTCCATATTTTTAAATTTTTTCTACAAATCTATAAATTTTAAATTGCTAATAAAAAAAAATTACAGATATTTTTAAAATAATTCATCAATTTTTCATTTTTCAAATTGACAAATCATTGAATTACAAACTGTTATATGTTGTTTTTCTGAAAAATTAAAACACTGACTATTAGAATATTGAGTCTGGTCTAAAAAGCTTCAATTCAAATTTTACTACAAAGACATATAGACGCAAAGTGTTTAAATACAATTATTTGCTTTTAGTGTCTTTGTGGTAAAAAATTTTTATTTATAAAACCCAAAATTACAATAAAAAAATAACCAACTTGTGTTTATTCTGTAAAAAGACTGGCGTTACCTAATATTCCAGTTCGCCGATTCCTTGTCTGATAATTTCCGGTTCATCGTTTGTACAATCGACAACCGTAGAAGGCTCATTATTTCCGTATCCGCCGTCAATAATTAAATCAACTGTATTTTTATAATTATCGTAAATCAATTCAGGGTCGGTTGTAAATTCAATTATTTCATCGTCGTCGTGAACAGATGTGTTTAATAAGGGCATTTGTAAATTCCTGACAATTTCTCTGACGATATTATTATCAGGAATTCTTATACCGATTGTTTTTCGTGATGTTTCAAGCTGTTTAGATAATCTTTTGCTTGCAGGTAAAATAAAAGTAAAAGGTCCGGGCAGATTTTTCTTCAAGATTCTAAAAACCCATTTGTCTATTGGTAAAGTATATTCTTCTATCTGGTCAATATCAGAAAATAGAAAAGAAAACTCAGCTTGTTTGACTTTAATATTCTTCATTTGAGCAATCCTCTGGATACCTTTTTTGCTGCTTAATAAGCAACCCATACCATAAACAGAATCTGTCGGATATATTGCGACACCGTCATTGCGGAATATTTCAGCAGCTTTTAAAACTAGTCTTTCAAAAGGTGTTTCGGGATGTATTTTGTATAATTCTGCCATTTTTTTTCGTTAAATTGTTACATTTGCTTCGTATGCTTTGCGTCATTGCGAGACTTTGCTTCGTGCCTCGCAATGACGTTTTGCGACGCAATCTCGAACCCAAACCGGTTCTTCGTAGGGTCTGCTTCTTGCTTCGTG
>DYKL01000280.1 GCA_020722645.1 Acetofilamentum sp.
CAAAGGGGTAAGGGCGGAATTTTTGAAAAATAAAGGGCTTAAAATCAGCGTTTTATGGCTAAAAAATGATGGAAATAGACAATTGTTTTATTTATTTGCTATTTATTTGTGATTTTATTGTATAAAAATATTGTTTTGCCAATTTTCGATTTTTTGTTATTTTTATAGTATATTTTAATTCTAATTCTATAATTTTCCACGCATTTAATGTCGTTTATTTGCTGTTTTTAGGTGTTACAGACGAAAACTTGTGTTTCAACTCGTTAAAAGTTAGCTGACTTAATGATATTAATATATGAGTTCAGGTTAAAAAGTATAAACATTTTAGCCAAAAAAACACAAATAAATGATTATTAATATATTAACTTTATAGACTCTTTCAGTACAAACTTAATAGACTAAACTCAAAATTCAAACAGAATTTTTTAAAAAAATAACTTCATATTTTTTTTTTGAAAAAAAAAGATTATTTTTGACAAAATGAAAAAAAATAAATTATGGCTACTTCAAACGAAGAATTGTATCAAAAATGTACTATAATTAAGCAGGTTATCGAAGACGGTATGTCTTGGGTTGAACAAAATGTTGAAGAAGACAAAAAAGAAGTTACAATATACGATTTAAAGATGTATCGCAGACATATCAACAGATATGCAGATGCAATTCCTAAACGTCCGGCGATAGCAATATTCGGTCAAAGTCAGGTTGGTAAATCATATTTGGTTTCAAATTTAGCTAAACCACCCGAAGTTTTTTCTTTGATGGTCAAAGTTCCCGGCACAGGTGACGAAATTGACTTTATTCAGAACATTAACCCTCCGGGAGGCGGAAAAGAAGCAACAGGTGTTGTTACAAGATTTACAACTGCCGACACTTTTCAGGAATCATGGAAACCTTTTGAAGTAAGACTTTTTACTCAATCTGATATTACTGCCGTAATTACTAACGGTTATTTGTCAGATATTACACATTATACATATTCAATCGACCGTGAAAAAATTCAGAAAAAAATCACCGAATTATCTCAATTTAAGGACAAATCTATTCGTCCCGGATTTACTGAAGATGATGTCTATAATTTAAAAGAATATCTGAACGACCGTTTCAGAGACCATTTCCTGATTAAAGACCTTAACAGCATCAATTTTTGGGAAGATTTAGCCAAACTTGTTCCTTTTATTGACCCGATGGAAAGATGGAAAATTCTTGAAATTCTTTGGGGACATCAACCGTTTTTTACCGAACTTTTCAAACAGCTTACAATAGGATTGTCACAGATGAAATTTCTGAAATCAGTAAGAGTTGATTTAGAAGCTCTCACTCCGCAATCAGACACAATACTTGATGTTGAACGTTTAAGAGAACTGTTCAGACCAAATAAAAAAGCTCCTATTAAATTATATGATGGCAGTTCATTCATAACCGAACTTGACAGAAGCGTTCTTTCTGCATTAACTTCAGAAGTTTTAATGCCACTCGCTGACGAAACAGCAAATCACCCACAGCGTAAATTTTTAAAAGAAGCTGATGTTTTAGACTTCCCCGGTGCAAGAAGCAGACAACAAATTCCTGAAATCACCTTTGAAGAGAAAGAAGAAGAAGATAAACTTCTCGTTTTCCTTCGTGGTAAAGTAGCTTATTTGTTTGATAAATTCAACATAAATTACGAAATTAGTACTTTAATGTTTTGTCAGGACGACAAACAACCGGAAGTTACCGATTTACCAAAATTTTTATACGATTGGATAAGCAAAGTTCACGGAAGTTCACCGGAAAAAAGAGAACAAAGAGAGAGACTTCTTGAACTGCTTGTTCCTCAAAAGGATATTGACAGAATAATTCCATTATTAGTAGTTTTTACCAAATTTAATATTGAATTACAAGGAAATCCTGCAACCGAAAAACCAGGAGATTTAAAACCGCATAATGCTAAATGGACAGCTCGCGTAGGAGCAAATTTTGCAGACCAGATTGGTATTTCAGTTGCTGATACTTGGATTGAAAAATGGAATAATAAAGGACCTTTCAAAAATCTTTTCCCGCTTCGTGACCCCAAATGGTCTAAATCTATATATGATGGTATTGATACAGTCGGTAAAGAAGTTGGTATTAAAGAAGAATATGTTGTTAAACTGCAGGATATGGAAAAGAGTTGGGTAAACCACCCTGACGTAATAAAACATTTTCATAATCCGCTTGAAGCTTGGAAAGAATCAACAGAATTAAACAAAAGCGGTTTGGATTACATCATCAAATATTTAACTCCAACTTGCGACCCTTCTATAAAAAGAGAACAAATCAAAGGTAGAATTGAAGATTTGATTGAAGACTTAACTGCATTGTTGAGTTCGTTTTACAAGGGCGGAACAATAGACGAAAAATTGCAAAAGGCAAGAGTTAATGCGGCTCAGACTTTTATGCAGCTTATGAGAATGCAGAAAGAAAAAAACACATTCGGACATTTGTTGAATTTTCTGATGTTAAGTGAAAATTTATCGTGGAAAATATTTTTCGATTTGATGATGCGTGAGCAAATTGGTGAATCGGCTGTTGAAACTACCGAAGAAGCTGCTGAGGATAAAACTATTCCGATTGACCTTATAGATATGCTTAAACAGTTTATCGACATAGAAGAAAATGATTCTCCCGAAGTAATTCTTTCTAAACTCAGAGAATATTTTATGCTTGATGATGATAATGCTTTGGCAGAAGTGATGAAACAAAGCGGTGTTAACATTGAAGCTCTTCTTGAAACTCACAAAAGCGACGAAAGACCTCAAAATAAATTCGACAAATCATTCATTTTTGCTCGTAAACTGTTAAGCGCCTGGTTAGCCCATATCAATAGCATTAAAGACGAACATATCCTTAATTATCTGGGTTTGCCAAAAAATGTTGTTGAATTTATTCTTGATGAAATAAACAAAAGCAAAAACAGAGTTAATCTTAAAAAAATAATTGCCGAAAATACCCGAGAACACATCAAAAACTTTCAGCTTACAAGTAATGTTGATATTGTTGCCCGTATTTCTGCAAATTTAGTCAATAGTTTTGTAAACACTTTCGGTTGGAAATTTGAAACTGCCGATAAAAGACCAAAAATCAAAAAAACAGACATTAATGCAATATTTGCCGAATTAGCAGTTAAATCACCGGAAAAGAAAAATCTTAAATTGGAAATTGATTTCCCCGGAGAATTGCTGTTTGTTGAATGGACAACCGGTGTACGTTCTTCTTTTGAAGCTAATGTCTATTTTGAGGAAAATGTAAAAGATTCCAAACAAGCAGAATCAGACGCTAAACTCGGAATTATTATCAAAAAAATACCTCAGAAAGATTAGATTTTTTATATTTCCTTAAATCCGCAAGTTTTTTCGTAAGTGGTTGCAGGTGAAAACACCTGCAACATGTAGTTTGCACCAGTCAGGTGCCTGTACTGTAAGTATCTCACCTGACTGAATTTCAGATATATAAGTATAGACTTACGGATTTAAGGTATTTGATGAATTATTTTAGCTTGTTTAATAAATAAAATTATTGGTCTTGGTTTAAAACCGTCGAAATTTAAGGTGTGGACACCTAAAACGTCGGTAATACAAGCTTTTGTCGATGCCCCCACCGGCAAATCAACAGGTTTAAACCAATACCAAATTATTAAACAAGCTTTTTTATGTTTTGAAAACAAATCGTTTATTTTTGCAGAAAAAAAATGTCAGTAATTAAAAACAAATTCAAGAGCTTATATAAAAATATAAGATTTAAGCTTAGCTCAAAAAATAATTTTTTGTTTATCGGTTACTACAGATTTTTTTATAAGCCCAAAAAAGGAAGTTTGTCCGAACTGATAAACAATTATTCATTAAAAGCCAAAAATAATTTTACAGTCATTCAGATAGGTGCAAACGACGGTATTACTCACGACCCAATTCATAAATTTATCAAGACAGACAAATGGAACGGTGTCCTTTTGGAACCTCAAAAAGAAGTATTTGATAAATATTTGAGCAAAATATACAAAAAAGACAAAGGTATAATTTGTCTGAACGCAGCATTAGGCGAGAAAGACGGAATTATCCCCCTTTATAAAATAAAATTCAGTAATTCACGTTGGGCTACCGGTTTAGCTTCATTTAACAAAGATGTTTTGCTAAAAGGATTTGAAAGTGGTTATATTCATAGGAAGGCTAAAAAGGAAGGAATTATTGTACCGGAAAAAGAAGAAGAGCGAATTTATGCAGAACAAGTTCAAATGATAAGTTTTAATAATATTATAAAAAAATATAACATTAAAAAAATTGATTTGGTTCAAATTGACACAGAAGGATTTGATTTTGAAATAATCAAATTAATTGATTTTGAAAATATTAAACCTGAAATGATAATTTACGAGGAGACACATCTTACAGAAGAAACTAAAAAACAATGTTATTCTTTTTTAGAAGATAATGGTTACAAAATCAAAAAATTTGGAGGTAACATTGGCGCAATACGATGTAAATAAAAAAGCCTGCAAATTTTACCGCAAGCTTTTTCACTTATTTAATTCGTATAATATCTAATTACGAGTATAATTGTATTCTAATTTATTACCTTCTTCTGTAATGGTTAATTTCAAATTAGTTTCATCAATCAATTCAACTTTATATTCTCTATTTGTTCCATACACAGTTAACCCAAATTATTCATAAAAAATTTGGAAAAATGGGTGTAATTATTTAATTTT
>DYKL01000281.1 GCA_020722645.1 Acetofilamentum sp.
ACTTGATTTTTCAAGTATTTTGATAATTGTTAAATTTGTTAAGGAATTGCTGAAACAATATGCAATAAATGTTCTTGGAATTCCAAACGACAACAATCATATTTATTATATCGAAGATGCAAATGCAACATATATAAAAATTTATATTGATAATTTTTCAAAACTTATAAAAAGTAAAACAGAAGGCGAATTTTACGTGTATTACAGCGGTCACGGTACTCAAAATGATGACAAAGATGCATTTATTGTTCCGGTTGGAGTAACTTCTGATTATATAAATTCTTTCGGAATTAAATTATCAGATTTTTATGCACAAATTGCACCCGACGGAACTAAAAAGGTTTATGTTTTTCTTGATGCTTGTTTCAGTGGTGGTGGTAAAACAGGTCAATTGCTAATAAATGCAAAAACAGGTCTTAAAAGAACGCCAACAAATGCTACTGTCAGCTCAAATCTTATTGTTTTTGCTGCTTCTTCTGAAAGTCAGATTTCTCAGGAATATTTTGTAAAAAAACACGGTTTGTTTACTTATTTTTTGCTGAAAACATTAAAAGAAACAAAAGGAGAAATTACTTATGGAGACCTTTCAAAAAGAATTATTGATGATGTTACAACTACTGCTTTAAACCCGCAAAACAGCCTGAAAGAACAAACTCCGACTATTAATGTAAGTCCGACTATTCAGAACGAATGGAAAAACTGGAAAGTTAATCCTTAATTTAAAAAAAAAATAAATAACATATAAAAAAATATGACATGAAAAAAATTTTTACACTTTTATTAGGTATTTTGCTTTTTGCAAAAATTGGTTACAATCAACATTTTATTCCCGTTGATTTAATAGTTGAAGCCCGCGATATTAATATTTCCGTCTATGGAGGTTTTTCACTTGATGGCTCTAATGGTGCCGGACTTATTGATAATCTTACAAGTACAACACAATCCGGCTTTATTGTTAATGCACTCTACAAGGTAAATTCAGAAAGAAACGGAAGTACAGAAACTTTTCATCAGTTTATAATTGATATAAATCCTGTAATAATTGACTGGGATCCTTTTACTTGGAATAAGTTAATAAAACAACCGGTAGAAAATTTTAATATCAATAAAATGCCTTTTCAAGAAGATGCTGTTTTGCACATCGGTTGGCATAAAAACTGGTTAGGTAAATTTTATCGTGGAGGACAAGATCAATTACAAAATACATTATTATTTGGCGAAATGTATTTTACTCCATACAATGTTTATACTTCCGATTCAACAACTTTACGTTTTTCTGTTTTTAATGTAAATCTGGGAACACAGTATTCTTATGTAAAAAAAGAAGTTCCGGTTCTGGGAAATTTTTTAATAGGTGCAGCATTACAAATGAATTTTATGCTTACAAATGAATCTGATCAATATCAGGGAAGTATGCAAACTTTACTTGGAACTTCTTACAAAGGAAGACAATACTGGGGACCAGGTGCAAAAATTGTTGTTCAGACAAATAATCTGAATATTTATGTAGAAGGTCGTCAGTATTATTCAATTGAAGACGGAACAAAATTCACAAAAGAACCTATTATCCTTGTTGGTGCTTTCGGTAATATTAAATGGAAAAAATATAGAAACGAAGGTAGTGATAACAATGGCGGTGTTGATGATTTGGAATAAAAATAAAAACCCTGCATTTTTGCAGGGTTTTTTATTCAAATATAATCCACATTATTTATGAATAATGTGGAGTTGAAATGCTTGCCCTGTAAGGGTCTAAAAGTTGAAAGTTAAAAGGTTAAGCTGATTTTAATTCAGATACCTACTGTACAAGTTTTTAGCACAAATTTGGGCTAAATTTAAAAGTTTAAAAAACACCATAACTTTATAGACCATTTCAGTGCATGCTTTAAACTTAGATGCTTACAGCACAGGCTTTATAACTCCTGAACTAGCAAAGCGACTTCACGTAAGTAATTATGTGAACCGAGCTTGCGAGCTCAACGAAGTTAATAATTCAGGTTAATATTGGTATTATAATTTATTTTTAAAAATTGTACAAAAGAATATACCTGTTCCAAAATTCAGGGGGATATTGACCAATTCAGATGATATTTGCTTTTTTAGAATCATTTTTTTCTTTTAATGCAAATCGCCTGCAATGTTGAAGGTGATGACACCTTCAACGGCGACAAGCTGAGGACACCTTCAACGACTGTTTGCTTACGCCTCGCAGGTGTCTACACCTGCGACAAACCGTCTGTAATGTTGAAGGTGAGGACACTTTCAACGGCGATAAGATGAAGACACCTTCAACGACTGTTTGCTTACGCCTCGCAGGTGTCTCCACCTGCGACAAATCGTCTGCAATGTTGAAGGTGATGACACCTTCAACGGCGACAAGTTGAGGACACCTTCAACGACTGTTTGCTTACGCCTCGCAGGTGTCTCCACCTGCGACAAACCGCCTATGATAAAAACTACCAATAATTTCCTTCCGATATATGTGTTAAAATCCCAAAATCATCAATACCTGTTTTATAAAATTTTGCAGATGAATAAAAATATTCTTCAGCAAAATCTACTAATGACCATTTATCTTGTAAAGGATTATTATGTATATAACCCATTTTTTGATGTATTACATTCCTACTGTATAAATTGATGTGATGGGGTCTATTCTGCCAAAAACGATAATTCCTGTCATTTTCACTAACTTTGAATTTAACTAAAATATCTGGATAATCTTTTAAATATTTTTTTAACTTATGTCCTGTATATTTTAATAAAGATGCAAATGGTGTTTCTTTTACTTGTTTTTTTATAATATTATCCTCATTTATTGAGTCATTATCATTATTCTTGCTATCTGCTATTATGTGAATATGATTTGGCATTATTACAAAACAATAAACTACTAACCTCTTATTCTCAACCAAAAATTTAAGACTTTCGATTACAATTTGTTTTATTTCATCTTTTACTAAAAGATTATACCAGTTTAGTATTGTTGCAGTAAAAAATGTAAGAGTTGTTTCCATATATTATTGCTTTATTATACAACAAATTGCCGATTTGAATACCTGCGACAAATCACCTGCAATGTTGAAGGTGAGGACACCTTCAACGGCGATAAGATGAAGATACCTTCAACGACTGTTTGCTTAGGCCTCGCAGGTGTCTACACCTGCGACAAACCGTCTGTAATGTTGAAGGTGAGGACACTTTCAACGGCTGTTTGCTTAGGCCTCGCAGGTTCCAAAAATTATCAAATATATTGTAGAACTTAATAACCAGTTAGTAATATATTTACCTTGTTCATTGATGTTCTCGTTTTTTTCTTTATTTGAAATCCATATTATAATCGGTAATATAAAACCGGCATAAGGAATTAGTATTCCGGCAAATTGGGAAACATGCATCAATATAGTATAAGCACTTTCAGACATCCCCCAATATTTAATTGTTGGATTTTGGTTTTCGTCCATTTTTAACAAGTTTTATTATTTGTAATATGTACCACCAAAAGGACAATCAACACCATGATAATCACAATCATTTTCGGTTATTACTACATAGTTACTTTTAAATTCGAATTCCAAATCACAGTCTGTATATGTAACCCATTTGTTATTTTCTTTATATGCATACAAATTTTCCATAATATCACCTGTACAACCACTATTACAACCAGAGGAAATATAAAATTCAAAATAATCAGAACCAACTTCATAAATTGTTAAATATGCAGCACAAGAATTTGATTTATATGTATACTCTCCAACTTGAGGATTTGCAGTTTGTGAATTGTTATTAGTTTGAGATTTAACAACTTCCATATCTGTAATAATCCATGAATTATCTGATTTAGTTAAATAAAAATTTTGTTTAAAAGTATTACTTCCATTTACAGGATCTTTGTAATAAATTTCAGCATAAACAGTTGCTGAGTATGAGCCTTCGGAAACTGTTTCAATATCTTTAATTTGTGTTTCTGTAATACTACCAAATGCACTTTTTGAGGAAAATTTAGAATAATCACCCCAATCAGGGTTATCTGTTAAATTAAAAGCATCATAATAATTTTGCTTTCCAAGATAATAAACGAAATCTGAAACAACTGATTCTGCAGATATTTCTTCTTCCTCTTCGTAATTTTCAGTATCTTTGTAATCATAATCATCTTCTTGATTATTTTTACAAGAGGAAAAAATTACAAAAAATGAAATGAACACTGTGAACAAAATTTTTTTCATAGTTTTTAATTTTTATGGTTAATATTTATTTTTTTTAAATTAAAAGAAAAGCGTGGGTACTGTAACTCATCAGCCTTAGAGGTATCCCCATACCCACACCAACAAATAAGAACAGCCCACGCCGTAGTGTGAGCATTTGTCTTATTTCTTGTTGATGTTAAAAATTAGAGATTTTCTAAGGCAAGAAAATAAACAAAACGCTTTTAATTTATAATATTTCTGTTATTTTTTCTTTTTGTATTTGTTTTAAAATTTCATTACAAATATGAATTCAGTCTAAAAACTATTTTTTAGACAATACAAAGATAAGAAGAAAAATATTAATAAAAAAAAAAGCGTAAAAATTTTAAAAAAAACATCTAAATAATTTGGTTATCAAGAATATAAATGTTATTTTTGAACAAAATAATAAACCAATATGTTTAAATCCAATAATCAACCGGAATTGTTTACTTTTGAAAGGCAACTGCTT
>DYKL01000282.1 GCA_020722645.1 Acetofilamentum sp.
AAAAGTCAATAGTTTTTTGAAATTAAATGGGAATAAGGATAGACATGGTATACACTTAAAGAAGTTAAAAATAATGAATAAAGATAGACTATTAGTCCTCAGTAGAATATTATAAGACAAAGGTAATAGTTTAGCCACTGGTAGAATAAAATTAGTCTATAAATAAATTTTGGTTTTGTCATTTAAAAGTCAAGCGAATGATAACTTCTGACTTCTATTCCATCGTTTAATGAGCCTGACAAAGCAATCTTGCTTTTATTACCGATCGCCTTTTCTACTTGTTTTCTTACTCTTTTAACTGCCAGATTGCTTCCTTAAGCCTCATATACCCTTATTTTCCTACCTTTACATATCTTTCGGCTTCCTCGCAATGACAAGGTCAAGTATTTACTTACCAGTAGCCACACTTTTCCAAGTTCACTTCTGGTGGCTGAACTATTACATAATTTTTTTACTTGTCCTTTCTAAATCAGAGGATGACAACCTCTATTTTAATATCCTGCTAAAATGAGCCCGCTATAAAGCAATCTTAATTTTATTTTTATTCCAGATACCTTCCCGCTCTGTCATCTCCAGACTTTAAACTACAAAATTACCTTTTAATCCTCGCTTTAATCTTTAATTTCTCCATATTCTCCTTTTTATTTTCCTCACAAAGACCTGAACTTTTTATAAGTTTACTCATGGCGTGTGAATTATTACTTTCATAATAACATACGTTTTTCAAAAAAAATTTTTTCAAACTGCGAATAGTAAATTTAAAATCGAGAATGTTTTTATCTATCAATCAATTAAATTTTCTTTACTCTCCAATCAGTGGCATTAAAAATTTTTCAGAACTTGACAATTTAATAGTTATTTCATCTGATTTTATTGTATTATCTGTCTCATCAGTTAATATTAACCTTGCAAAATATTCGCCTTCGGGTTGCGGCATTCCATCTGGTTTTAATCCATCCCATATTACAGTATCATAAGGTTGTCCTGCGCCTTCCCATATTTTTATAATCTCACCTTTTTTATTTCTTAATTCAACTTTCCATTTGTAAATTTCATATTTGGTTTTAGCATTGATTCTTATATATGTCTTTTTATTTACGGATAAAGGTGAAAAAATTTCTGGTTCTGCTTTTAGTCCTATCTCATATCCACCAAATTTGTAATGCAATGAGACCTTATGCAAAATCGTAGTTTCACTTAAATTCAAGGCATAATCAAGAAAAATATTTTGATATTTTATACCTGTTCCCGCTCCTAAAATAGCATTTGAATTTCCACCTGCTCTTAAAACAAAATTATCAAATAAAAAATATTCAATCCCGGCCAAAAATTCTGGATTTACATTTAAAAAATATTTTTCAACTTCTGTTGATAATTTCAACTTTTCGTCAAAAAATTTAAAAGTTATGCCTGCTCTTACTGCCGGGTAAAAGCTTTCTTCTTCATAAGTAAATTTTATTTTAAGAGGTAAAATATCCTTAAAAACAATACCAAAATCAATATTTTCAAATGATTTAAAAAAACCAATATCAGAATTATATCCTGTAAAAGTTTCATTTCCAAAACTCTTTATAGCAACTTTTATATTAAGACCGACCTGCACACCTGCAAATAAATTTTTCCCATATCCTATTGCAAAAAGAATATCTGAAACACCTTCTTCGCCTTCCGTATTTCCTTCTTTACTCATTATTTCATATTTGCCATAATTCAAATATGCAAGAGTTATACCAAATCCTCCTATCTTCCCCGCAGGATAAGCAAAAGAAGCAAAATTAATCAAAGCATCTGAATAAAGTGGTTCAAAAGAAAATAAGAGTTCATTCCTCGTAATACTATCAAGTAAAGAAGGATTCCATAAAAGTAAAGAAGCATCAAAAGGCGTTGTAACACCAACTCCGCCCATGGAATAAGCCCTCGCACCATAGCCATTACTTATAATCTCAAAAGGTAAACCAGGTGGCGCAGCCAAAATTAAACCCGAATTTATTATAAGTATTAAAAAAATAATTTTTTTCATTTTTACCCTTTATTTAAATCTTTGGGATACTTTCAAATCCTTTTTTAAGTGTTTCATCAGTTAATGGCACATCTTTTAATTTCCCTGCAAGATAATCATCATAAGCAACCATATCAAAATGCCCATGCCCGCTCAAATTAAATAAAATAACTTTTTTCTTTCCTTCTTCTCTTGCTTTTATTGCTTCATCAATTGCAGCTTTTATTGCATGTGCTGATTCTGGTGCAGGAATTATTCCTTCGTTTTTTGTAAAAAGTAAAGCGGCCTCAAAAACAGGATTCTGGTCATAAGCAACTGCTTCTATTATTTTTTGTTTGTGGAGTAAGCTTATCAGTGGAGAATCCCCGTGATATCTTAACCCGCCAGCATGTATTCCACTCGGAACAAATTTATGCCCCAGGGTAAACATTTTAATAAGCGGCGTCATCTGACCGGTATCACCAAAATCATAATCAAAAAGCCCTCGTGTTAAAGTAGGACATGCGGTTGGCTCAACCGCAACTGTTCTTAAATCAGGTTTTTTCCCAGTTACCTTATCATAAATAAATGGGAAACTTATTCCACCCAAATTGCTTCCACCTCCACAACTTGCTATAACTACATCAGGATAATCCCCTGCAAGTTCCATCTGCTTTTTTGCTTCAAGCCCTACTATTGTTTGATGCAAAAGCACGTGATTTAATACGCTCCCTAAACTGTATTTTGTGTTTGGATCTTTTACTGCAACTTCAACTGCTTCTGAAATTGCAATTCCAAGTGATCCTGGCGAATCAGAATTTTCCGCTAAAATTTTCTTTCCAACTTCTGTCCTGTCTGTAGGAGAAGCATAAACTTTTGCGCCCCATGTCTCCATCATAGACTTCCTGAAAGGTTTCTGCTGATAACTTACTTTAACCATATAAACTTCTACTTCAAGACCGAGTAAAGCACCAGCAAGTGAAAGAGCCGATCCCCATTGTCCCGCCCCTGTTTCTGTTGATAATCTTTTAACGCCTTCTTTTTTATTATAATATGCCTGCGCTATTGCTGTGTTGGGTTTATGGCTTCCTGCTGGCGATACGCCTTCATATTTATAATAAATTTTTGCAGGAGTTTTTAACACTTTTTCTAATTTTTTAGCCCTGTATAGAGGGGATGGTCTCCACAATCTATATATATCAATAATTTCTCCTGGTATATCTATCCACCTTTTCGGTGATAATTCCTGCTGGATTAACGCCATAGGGAAAATAGGAGCAAGGTCATCTGGAGTTAATGGCTTTTTTGTTCCTGGATGTATATAGGGTTCAAAAGGAACTGGTAAATCAGGCAAAATATTATACCATGCGTCAGGAATTTGCTTTTCTGGAAGAAAAATTTTTACTTCGTCTTTTGGTAAAATAATGTTTAATTTTTTTGCTTCTTTTTTTGCTTTTAAAACTTTTCTAATTTTTTTTACTTTTTTTGATCCTTTTTTTGCCATTTATTAAACCTCCCTTTTATTAAAATTGCTTATAAATATATCATTTTTAATTTTTAATGTAAAGTATTATTTTATCCCTTAAACTTTTATGTCTTTTATTGACTTTTATTAAAATATAACTATAATAATCAAAACTATTAATCAATCTTGGGAAGGAGAATAAATGATAAAAATTGAAAGAATAATGTCAAAAGATGTAGCAACTGCATCGCTTGATATTAGTATGTCAAATATTATAGATATGCTATACAATGATAAAATCGGCGCAATTGCCATTATTAATAAAAAAAATATTCCAGTAGGCATAATTACCGAACGCGATATTGTTGTTGGACTTTATAAATTCAGAGATAAAATATTGCAAAAACTCTCAAAGGATATTATGAGTTCTCCCCTTGTTTATATACCGCCTGAAAGTGATATAGAAGAAGCAGCAATGTTAATGGCTTTAAACAGAATAAGAAGGTTACCCGTAATAAAAGATAATAAACTTTTAGGAATTGTAACATATAGTGACCTTACCAATGCTCTCAGGAAAAATTATTATCATTTAGAAGAAAAAACAGAAATACTGGAAGACAGGGCAAATAAAGACTCTTTAACAGGATTATATAATAAAGCATATATTATGGAACAACTTAAGTATCATATAAATTTAGCAACAAGTATCAAAAAGCCTTTTTCAATTATCATGCTCGACATAGATTATTTTAAAAAAGTAAATGACACTTATGGACATTTATGTGGAGATTATGTTTTAAAAAAATTATCCTCTATTTTTTTAGAACAAACGCGTTCTGTGAATATCACAGGCAGATATGGTGGCGAAGAATTTATAATACTTGCCTCTCAAAGTAATGCTCAATCTGCATTTAATTTTGCAGAAAGATTACGAACATTAATTGAAAATATTCAATTTTCTTATGAGGGTAAAAATTTTAAAATAACAATAAGTTGTGGTGTTGCGGAATTAACAAACAAAATAAAAAAACCGGAAGTTCTAATTGCAAATGCTGATAAAGCACTATATCAGGCAAAAAATAGCGGAAGAAATAGAACTGTAATGTTTTTTAATTGATAAACTTTGTAATGGTTCAACCAACAGAAGTGAACTTGTAAAAGTGTGGCGTAATAGTTCAGCCACCAGAAGCAAACTTTTAGAAGTTGAGATACTGGCAAGGAAACACTTGACGATGTCATTC
>DYKL01000283.1 GCA_020722645.1 Acetofilamentum sp.
AATTAATTGTACAATGTGATTTTATTCACATTACTATTAATGCAAGCAAGTTGCTTCCAGCAGGACAGTTGGGATTATGTTTTTACTCTGTAGTCAGTTTTATGAACTTTTTAATAAGATTTATCCATAGTTATCAAACTATTAACCTGAATTACTCATAAAAATAATTAAAATTTTTATGAATGCGGGTTGATTAGCGGGTTGCAATTCAGGAAACCCCGATTTAGAACAACTCAAATTTGGGTGTTTGAAAAACAAACAAATTTGTTAGTTGTACATAATCGCCAGCATTATTTATGAATAATGGGGGTTAAAAGGTTTCGGACAATAATGATTACAAAGTCGAAAGAGTCGAGGTTTAGTATAAAATTTTGTTTATTCTGCTCAGCAATTATTTTCCCCCGAAACACCATAAATAGCCGTTAAAATCAGCCAAATAAATCCGTCCGTTCCAGCTAATCGGTGTGGCATCGAATGAGAGATTTGGAATTTTGTCAAGTAATTTTATCGAAAATTTTTCTTGTTCGTATTCAAATTCAAACAAAAACAAACCGGCGTCAGTAGCAACCAAAATTCTGTTTTTGATAATTATCGGCGATGATATGGTTGCGTGTGTATGAACTTTTGCGAATAATTTCGGACTGTTATATTTTTTTATCACATTTGGACAATCTACCAGAGTGTCTTTGTCTATGTTCATATAATCGACAATGTACAAATCGCCTTTGCAGTCCACAAAAATAGCAATGTATGGGTCTTGCGGGCGTTTTGTCAAATCGTTTGTTGTAACAGAGCCTACAATACCGCCTTCCCAATGCAACCAAGTAATTGTATCAGTAGGCATAAACCATACAACCGCATCTTCAGGCGATTTTGACGGGTCAATTTTCATCACGCCTCCTTTACCTTCGATATATTGTTTTTCTATGGGTACAAGCAGACAACTGTCAGATGTAACAGGCATTGAACCGTTTAAATCGGCTCCGATATAAAATTCCCAATCGTTTTTACCTTTTTCGATATTGTAACCGTAAATCCAACCGGTTCCCGAAGGCGTAAAAATTCTATTCCCGAGTAGAGTTGGAGAGGCTTCGGCAACTAAATCATCACCGTGTGCTTCAATGTCTTTCTGACAATAATATTGTATTTGTTTGTATATTTTAGGAACTATAAAGCCTTGATATTCGGTTCCGTTTTTGTAATCGGCGTCAAAAACAGTAAAAAGTCCGTTTTCGAGTGCTAAATATGTTGTGTCATTAATTGTCAATGAACTTCCATCAACATCACGACTGTAAGAATCTGTGGGGTGTGAATTGTATCGCCATAATTCTTTGCCGGTGATGTATGAAACAGCTCTGAGACTCCAGCAATGTTCACTTTCTTTATTTTTATCCCAACCTTTGCGGCTACCTTGAATTATTACATATCTGTCTTCTTTTTTATCGGCGTTCAGATTCACCCATATAGAAGGCGTGCCTTTAAGAATATCGTCAAATTTATAAACCCAAAGTTCTTTGCCGGTTAGAGCTTCAATTTTATGAACTCCGTAGTCAAAAGCACCTTGAATTAAATATAAAGTGCCTTGTTCATTTACCAAAAGAGGTTGTCCTGTCCAGCCGGCACCTTTCCAAATTTTATCGTAATTATATGCAGGACTTAATCCTTCGCCAAGATAGAATTTCCAAATTGTGTCCAATTTGTCCGGAAGACTGTCGCCGTAAAAATTTCTTTGAGGATTTCCAAGAAAAGTTGATATTAATATATCAATATCATCGGTTTTTTGTCTTAAAATTTTTGCTTGTGCAACCAAATTACTATGAGGATATCTCTGAATAAATTCGGTGTATGATTGTTCCGAATTTGTTATTTTTGCTTGTTCAAATGCCTTTTTTTCAGGATTACAGGAAAAAATGCTTACAATACTCAAAATACAACATAGTTTAATCAAAAAATTTAACATACATTTTAATTTTAAAAAATTTCTATTATTTTAGCAAAAAAAATAAAAAATGTTTAATCTTTAAAATAAATTTATCTATGAAAAAAACTGCACTTTTTTTTATTGTTTTGGCTTTTGCGTTCTCAACGTTTGCACAGCAAGTTGCCAAAAATTATGTTTTGGTTGAATTAATTACTTCAACCGGTTGCTATTATTGCCCGGGAGCCGAGATGGGAGTACAGGATTTTGTTGATAACGGGAAAAATGTTGCCATAATTGCATATCATCACAATTCTTTTGGTGATACTTTGTATAATACTCCCGGTATTACAAGAATAAACTTTTATGGTTATGAAGGAACACCTGATGCTTATTTTAATGGTACTTTAAATGTTGGAGGTGGTGATCATACTACAAGTATGTATTCTTATTATTTACCTAAATATAACAGCGCAATTGCAGTCCAGTCTTCGTTTACAATAGATTTAGATGCTTCTACAAATGATAATTTAAACTTTACTGCAAATGTAACCACCGAAAAAGTTTATGATTACTCAGGAACAAATATTAAACTTTTTGCAGCCGTAACTGAAACTAATTTACCATACTCATGGCAAGGTCAGGACCATTTAGGTTTTGTTGAAAGAACAATGGCTCCAAATGGAAGCGGAACAACTTTAGATTTTAGTTCACAAAATCAAATTTCGACAGAATTGAACTTTTCGGTAGAACCTCACTGGAATCTTGAAAATTGCGAACTTGTTGTTTTTATTCAGGATATGACTACAAAAGAAGTTCTGCAGGTTCAAAAAATGTCATTAGACTTCCCAAATGGAACGAATAATGTACTATTGCAATCAATTTCTGACCCAAATGATGGTGCAACCTTATGCGGCAATCAAATTTATCCAACTGTAACTTTTAAAAATAAAGGCACAGAGGATTTAACTTCTGTCGATTTTGTTGCTTATATGAATGATATTGTAATTTGTACTACAAGTTGGACAGGCAATTTGGCTTATGCGGAAAATGAAACTATTTCTCTTAATTTAGTGGAATATGACCAATTAGATGTTAATGAACTTAAAATAGTCGCAGAAAATCCAAACGGAGTTACAGATGATAATCCCGAAGACAATACCAGAACAATTACAATTTACAAGGCAGATGAAACTACTACAGAAATCGAATTGGAATTGAGCACAGGAAGTTGGGGCTTCGAGATTTCATGGGCTTTGTATGACGGAGACGGTAATCTGATAGAAGAAAGCGGTGCTTTGGCTTCAAATACTATTTATAATCAAATAATATCTGCTCCAATTGACAACTGTTACGAATTTGTTTTGTATGACACTTATGGAAACGGATTTAACGCAAACAGCGGATATTGCCGTCTTTATGACGATAACAACGGACCGCTTTTAGTCGAAATAATAGATGATTTTGGCTATTCTGAAGAATATCCTTTCAAATCAACAACACCGGCAAATATTAATAATGTTACTGAAAATTCTTATGAAATTTACCCAAATCCGGTTGTAGATTTTGTAAATATTAATTTTACTGAAATAGGTGATTATAATATAAATATCTTTGATGTTCAAGGGAAAAAAGTTGTTTCTGAAAATTTTGTATCATCAAAAAACATTAAATTGAATATCGAAAATTTAGATGCAGGAATTTATTATCTATCGGTTGGAGGTGAGAAAAATTTCAGCGAAAAAATTATTGTTGAATAGAAAAATTTATATAAATCAGCCTAACATTATAGGCTGATTTTTTTATATGTTCATTTTATACGCCTTCAATGTATTTTGCATCAAAGAAGCAATTGTCATTGGACCTACACCACCCGGCACAGGCGTAATGTAGCTTGATAATGGTGCAACTTCTTCGTAATTTACATCGCCTTTCAACTTCCAGCCTGATTTTGTTTCTTCTGATTTTACTCTTGTTGTTCCTACATCAATTATAACAACACCTTCTTTTACCATATCTGCTTTTATAAATTCCGGAATTCCGATTGCGGCAACAATAATATCTGCCTGTCTGGTAATATCTTTCAAATTTGGAGTTCTACTGTGGCAAACGGTTACAGTTGCATTTCCAAATTCATTTTTTTGTGATAACAGAATCGAAATCGGTCTGCCAACTATGTTGCTGCGTCCAAGTATAACAACATTTTTTCCTGATGTTTCAATCTTATATCTTTTTATAAGTTCAGTAATTCCAAGAGGAGTTGCAGGAACAAAACCGTCCAAGCCTATCGTCATTTTTCCTATGTTCACAGGATGAAAACCATCAACATCTTTTGCAGGGTTGATAGCTTCAATTATTTTTTGTTCGGAAATATGTTTTGGTAAAGGCAATTGAACAATAAATCCGTCCAAATTTTCATCTTTGTTAAATTCATCAACTTTTTTCAGTAAAAATTCTTCGTTTGTATCATCAGGAAGTTCAATATGTGTAGATTTAAAACCGACAGCTTCGCAAGCTTTGATTTTGTTTTGAACATAAGTCTGACTTCCGCCGTCATCACCAACAATAATTACTGCCAAATGCGGCGGTCTTTTGCCTGAATTAACATATTTTTTTACTTCTTCTGCAATTTCTTCCTTTATTTGATTTGAAATTAATTTTCCGTCAATTATTTGCATTATTGTATATTTTGAAAATTGGCTCTTTTATTAAAGAATGTTGGTAACAAATTTTAATGTTTGGTATA
>DYKL01000284.1 GCA_020722645.1 Acetofilamentum sp.
GCAGGTGTTTTCACCTGCAACCACTTACGAAAAAACTTGCGGATTTAAGGAAATACACAAAGGACAATTTTATTTAATTATTTTTGTATATTTGCATAACTTTATAATTATACGAAATTCCGATAATTTTAATTTTCGGAAAATATAGTTTTTTTTAATAGTAGGGAAGAAACTCGTATGCATGTGCATATAAGTACAAGTGAAGCAACTGCAAAATTTTGGTTAGAGCCAATTGTTAGCCCACACTATTCATAAATTTTTTAATATTCAATAATTTGTAGGGTAACCCTCCCGCTAAGGCGGGACTGGCAGATATAGAAAAATCCAGATTTGGGCTTTTGAAAATAGCCCAAACCAGCGATTTTTGTTAATTCCCGCATTGGTGGGACAAGCTGACAGAAAAATTCGTGAATTTTTCGGGTTAAGAATAAAGTTGGTGAAGTCTGTTTTTTATTGATATAATTTTTAACACATTGATAATCAAATAAATAAAAATTTTAAAAATGTATATCGCTGATTATAAATACTTTTTATTTTTATCTCAATAAAAACACTACACTATCAATAAAATAAAAGCCGAAAAATTTCGGTTTTTATTTTATCTTGAAATTTTTTAAAAAACCTGCAAAATATAGAGGAAAAGAATATAAATCATACTTCAATTCATTCTTATTTTCAAGATTAACTTTAATATCCAAATCCTTTGCCAAACTTGGTAAATCCATATTTAAACGAATTCCTTTACTTTTATTTTTTTCAGACATAAAAACATTCAAAGACTTCAAAGTACCATGTTTCCCTGCTTTTACTTCAATAGGAAAAATATTATTGCCAATCTGGAACAAAAAGTCAATTTCCGCATTGCTATTTTTTGCTTCTCTCAACCAATAATTTAACTTTTGTTCATCATAGAAATCACTATTTGCAATTAGTTCCTGACCAACAAATTGTTCTGACAAAACACCTTCATAATCTGTTAATAAATCGTTTAAATCCGTTAATTTTATTTTAGCAATATGATTTAGTAAGCCTATGTCCATAAATAAAGGCTTAAAAACATCATTGTCTTGATGCTGAGTAATAGGAACATTTGCAGATTGAGTATTTCTTACCAAATGAATAATTCTGCTTGTTTCAAGTCTTAACAAAGCATCTTTTAGCTGTGAAGAACTCACATTTTTATTGATATTCACATATTTTACTTTTCTACCAATATTTGTAGCACAATAATGTAAAATATCTCTCAAAAAATCCTGCTGTTTTCTGGTTCCATACTTTGCAAAATCAAATTCTATTGAAGTTATTATATTTGAATGAATTTTTTCCACTTCAATCAAATTTCTGGTCTCAACATACATACTCACAGCTTCCGGCATGCCACCGATAAAAAAATAGAGACGTAACAAATCGCCAATTCTACTATGAATTAATTGAGAAAAATTTTTATCAAAATCAAAATTATTAATATATTCTACTAATGTATTTTCATTTAAAGATGTTAAAAATTCTTTGAAATTTAACGGATACATATATGCAAACTCAACCCTGCCCACAGGCATTGAATATTGATTCTGATTCAAAGTAAAATCAAGTAAAGAACCTGCTACAATTATATGTATTTCAGGCATTTGTTCATAAAAATATCTTAAAGAAACAATTGCTTTCGGTTGAACTTGAATTTCGTCTATAAATAATAATGTTTCGTTTGCAATAAATGGAATGTTAAATAAAACAGACAAATTCTCTAAAATTTCTTTTGGATTATTGTTTTCAAAAATAGTTTTTAACTTTATATCTTGTTCCAAATTTATTTTCAAATAATTTTTGTAATTTTCTTTTGCGAATTTGTCGATTGTATAAGTTTTTCCAACTTGTCTCGCACCTCTTATTATTAAAGGTTTTCTGCGAGGATTATTTTTCCAATCCAATAAATATTTTTCTATTTCTCTGTGCATTTTTTAAAAGATATTTCTTAATGCAAATATAAACAATTTTTTTGAAACACTATTTGATTTTAGAAAAAAACATCTGAAACACTATTGGATTTTAGAAAAATATTTCTGAAACACTATTGGATTTTAGAAAAAAAACCTCTAAAACACTATTGGATTTTAGAAAAATATTTTTCAAACCACATTATTACAAATACTTAACCCACACTATTAACTTCCCCTGCCTGTCCCGCCTTTGCGGGACAGGCAGGGGCAAGCTGTTGAGCTCGCAAGCTCGGTTCATAAATTTTACTTAAATTTAATAATATGTGGGTAAACCCTCCCGCTCTTGCAGGCAAGTCGGGACAGGCTGATTTAGTAAAACACAGATTTGGGCTATTGAACATAGACCAAACCTGCTGTTTTACTTAATTCCCGCATAGGCGGGACAGGCAGTCAGAAAAATTTATGAATTTTTCGGGTTAAATATATTTCTTCAAAATTAACATACCAGTTCCGTTCTATACTATCATCGGCAATAATATGAGCATTTATTTGAATAACGAATATCAATTAACGAATTTTGATTTTTGATTTATTCTTCACAAATCTTAAATCGACGTTTCTTGTTCGATATTCATTATTATTTATGAATTATCTCAAATAGTACACGTTCAGAGTATATACTAAAAATGGTTTATTTATTTACTTTTAGATGTTTGTAAGTATATAATAATCAGCACCATCAACACTATCAACACATCATCACATCAAATAATCAACCAATCAGGGTATATCTGATTGCATAATAATTGATTTATCATTTTCAATTTTGTTCCAATAAGTGTCGTTTGTTAAGATATAATTTCGAGCAAAAGCTAAAGTTCTATCATATATTTTTAAAGCTACACAAAAATATATAAATATTAAAATATTCTTGTTTTCAATTTTATTTATCCAACTTTCAAATTTTGGATTTATTGAATAATTTTTTTCTTTAATATATCTTTTTATTATTGTTATTATTTCATTTTTAGATCTGGAATTTAAAAATTTAATATTTTCAATATTGTCATTTCTAATCTCTAATAAAGTTTTGATAAAATCTTCAACAGATTTTTCAATATCCATAAAAGCCGGATTATAAATTAGAGCTTGTTTTACTATAAATTGTTCGTGTTTTGGATATTGTTTTATATAATTATCTATTTTTGAAATAAGTTTTATTTTTTCAATATCTTTTTGTTCTTCCTTTTCAACAAAATTTTCAAATTCTTTTTTGTTAGTAATTTTGTTTTCTATATTATTATATTCTTCAACAAATTCGTTGTATTTATTATTATTTTTTATTTCCCATTCTTCAATTATTTCTAAGAATTCTTTACCTTCTTTTGGCGAATGATACATAAAAGTTTCAAAAAGATTTTCTTTTGTAGTATAGATTGGACAAATATCAAAACGCATACCTCCTATTCGCATTAGAGTTCCAAAAATATCATCTTTATTACCTTCGAGTTCATTTTTGTTAGTGTGAAATTTTTCTAAAAAACTACGTTGTTCCGGTGTCCATAGGATAAATTCAGAGAGTAAGTTTTTTAAAATTTTCTTTAAATCATATTTTTTTGCTTCATTTATATTCCTATTATTTGTTTTGTCAGATATTAAGTATTTTTTTGTATTTGTGATAAGTTCAAGAGTTTTTTCCAAATCTTTAGTAGCTGCAACCCATGGATTTAAAACATCATTAAAACCAAAAGTTCCGAAAGAAGTAGAAGCCAAAACTTTAGTATAATATTCAAGTGCCGGTTTATAGCCAATGTTTTCTATAGCAAAAGTTATATTTTTTTTATACTTTTTAGGGTATAATAAATCTAATCTGCCTACTAAATCAGTTTTTGTTTCGTAATGTTCTGCTAAATATTTTATTAATAGATTTTTATCAAAAATAATCAGGTCATCAAATTTCTGATTTAAGGTTTGCTCTAACCATTTGCGTGATTGAACAAAATCATTGTATTCATAATCAATATTTATAGCAAAAGCTCTTCCGGGTAATAAATTTTCCATTAAAATTCCAATTGCAAAAATTAAAAAACGATATGCTGCATAAGAATCAAAATAATCATAAAAAAAACTAATTCCGTTTGTAGTTGGTAAATATGAAGACAAAATAAAATTCTTAGGATCTAACCACATAATAGGTTTTGTATCATCTATTTGTGTATTATCTTTAATTTTTTCTTTTTGTTTATTCCAATTTTTATAAAAATTTATGCTATAATATGCGGAATAACTCATATAGTCACCCCAAAATGAAATATGTTCATTTTCTGTATTTTCATCAACTATCAAATCTGAATGCGATTTGTTCAATTCTGGTGAATAACCATTGTAGCTTTCCAAACGTTCTAACTGGAGTGGAAAAGAACCGGCAATTTTAATAATTTGGGAATAAATCATATTCCAATCATTGTCTGATATTTGCGAAGTTTTTAAAAATATTTGAAACATATTATAAAATTTTGATTGCGTAACAAAGAAGTGATTTTTTGTAAAATACCCGAAAATGTATATTTTTGTGTTGGAAAACCAAATAACAAAATCGGGTATGACAATAAAAGTCGAGGCAAAATTAGAAATAAATTATGATAATTGCAACTTAAAAATCTTGACAACAGCAATTTCTTAACAAATTTAACAATTATCAAAATACTTGAAAAATCAAGTAAA
>DYKL01000285.1 GCA_020722645.1 Acetofilamentum sp.
TTTTGTTTCTACCACGAGTTGAAACTCGTGGTTATCATTATTTTAGTCCTACGGATTATATTTATATCAGCATCTTAATATTGCGGAATAGAGCGTCATTTTATTTTAAATAAATATAAACTAATCGGGTTTTTGTTCATAAGAATATGTTTTAAGTAATCTAATCCAACACACAAAGAACAGAAAAACCATAATTTTTATAATCGCTTATTCTGCTGAAACTAAGATTATCGCACCATATATTTCTGTACCATGCATCGGTTTCATTATAAATCGTACTTGCCCACCAATGTGCTCCTCGTCCCACATAATCGAAAAAACCTTCAGTTGCATCTCTCAACCCAGCCGGTAATGCACTGAAACCAGTAGTGTTATTACCGTTTTGTTCATTTTCCCAACCTTCTGTATGTTTTAGTAATGGTGCAATTTCATCACTTCTGTGACCTGTGTCTTCCAAATCAGCATCATTCATTCCCAAATATTTTTCAAGCACTTTCCATTCCTCATCAGAGGGAATATGCCAGCCTTTGGGAGCCAAAAGTCCTGTGCTTACTGCAAACCAATTATATAATGGTCCATATTTTTTGTTGAATTCCTCTTTATTTTCATAAAAACACAGTGCAGGTTGTTTTGTGTTGCACCAGTCTTTATCTTTTGTAATGTTTTCAATGGTTTCACCATTGTTTAAAACTATAGCACTTAGATTTTCAGCCATCCATATTTGTTCTCCTATTCTAATCCATTTGTAAATATTTCCGTCTCTGTAATCTGTGAATATTCCGCTGTTACCGGCAAATTGATTGTCCATAGCTTTTTTTTTAAAAAAAATATTTTATAAAAGTAAATATAAAAACTGAGATTTTAATTAAAATTAAAAAATATTTGATTTTTTTTTAACTGTTTTATGTTCATACCATATATTTCCGAAATATTTTTTTCTTTTTTTATTATTTACAATTATATTTGTCCGAAATAAATTTCACATTAAAAAAATAATAATATGAAGAAAATTTTGATGTCTTTTGCATTTATGGCATTTTTTGTTAATTTTTTTGCACAGGGAATTGATAATAAGGTGCTTGAACAAATTCAAAGTTCTTTTAATCCTGACGATAAAGATATTGCATTGATAAATGCAGTTTCAAACAACGAAATCAATTCACTTGCATATAACCGTAAATACGCAGAAAAGGAAGACCATTTTTTTAAATACGAAGTTAAATCAGGCAGCATTACCGATCAGGAAAGCTCTGGTCGTTGCTGGATGTTTACAAGTTTAAATGTTTTCAGACCTGTTGTGTTGGAAAATCTGAATTTGAGCAATTTCCATTTTTCTCATTCGTATCTTTATTTCTGGGATATATTAGAAAAATCAAACACTTTTCTCGAAAGAGTTGTTGCAACTGCTGATTTGGACATTTATTCAAGGGAGGTCAGCACTTTATTCGATTCTCCGGTTGATGACGGAGGGGCTTGGGCTACTTTTACAAATTTGGTTACAAAATATGGTGTTGTACCACAGGACGTTATGCCTGAAACTACTCACAGCAAAAGTACCGGTAAACTGTTAAGTATTCTGAAAGAAAAACTTCGTCAGCAGGGACTTGTTTTGAGACAAATGGTTGCAGACAAAAAAAGCAAAAAAGAAATTGAAGCTGCAAAAATCTCAGCTCTTAAAGACATATACAGAATTCTTGTTTTATGTCTTGGAGAGCCACCGGATGAATTTCAATGGAGATACAAAGACAATTCAGGTGAAATAAGTGAGTTTAATACTTATACTCCTTTGTCATTCTGGAATGATGTTGTAGGAATTGATATAAAAGATTATGTGATGCTTATGGATGACCCAACCCGTGAATATTACAAACTTTACACAAAAGAAAACGACAGAAATGTAGTTGACGGTGCAGATTGGACTTATGTCAATGTGCCTGTTGCAGAGTTGAAAAAATATGCTGTAGAGTCTTTAAAAGACGGTCAGATATTATATTTTTCCTGTGATGTCGGTAAACAATTGTCAAAAGATAATGGTACATTGGATTTGAATAATTACGATTACGAAAATCTTTTTGGTGTTGATTTTAATATGACACGTAAAGAAAGAATGATGACACATCAAAGTGGCTCTTCTCACGGAATGGCTCTTTGCGGTGTCGATTTGGACAAAGACGGCAATCCTACTAAATGGAAATTGGAAAACAGTTGGGGTGCTGCTTATGGCAATAATGGATTTTTGACTATGACTGATGAATGGTTTTCAGAATATTTTTTCCGTCTGGTAATCAACAAAAAATACTTAGACCAAAAGGTTTTAGATGTTCTTAAACAAAAACCCGAAGCAGTACCTTATTATTTTCCTGCTTTTAGTCAGGATAACTAAGGGATTGTTACGAAATAACATATTTAATAATCTATGTGAACTATGTGTCTATGTGGTTATTAAAATATCAAATAAACAAGTTATTTCGTAACAGTTACTAAATTAATCCTGAATCATTTAAGATTTTGATTTTGATAATTATTAAGTTAATAATGAATACCTTAATATTTTTCGGATATGTATTTACTATTGTCCGAAACCTTTTTAGTGATTTGATAACTATGATTAAATCTTATTAAAAGGTCATAAAACTAACTTTAGAGTAAAAAAAACATGTGGAAGCAACTTGATTGGATTATAAGTAATGTGAGTAAAAATCACATTGTTCAATTATTTGCACTTTGTTAATGTAATATTGACAATCAACTTTCAAATCAAGCAAGATATTTCCAATATGACTGTTTGGGTTAAAAAAACACAGAATATCTAGCAAAAGGCAATTTGTTTTAGTAATCGATCTTGTTATAAAGATTTTATATAATAACTCACTCTGTTTCGGACAATAGTGATATGTATTCTGAAAATACTGTAAATCGTATGTTTTAATTAATTCTGATTACAATTCATAATTAACTGCATAATATAATATTATAGCAGCTTGGTTTAAAATATAAAAAATGCCTTGTGAAAAATAATTTATCTTACAAGGTATTTTTTTTTGAAAAATGAACTATATTTGCTCAAAATCAAATTTATGGGTAAATCTAATGGCGTTTTAATGCAATACTTCCACTGGTACATACCAGCTGATGGTTCCTTGTGGAAAAAAATTTCTTCCGAAGCAAAAAATCTTTCAGAAATGGGAATTACAGCTTTGTGGTTACCGCCGGCATTCAAGGGACTTGGAGGTGGTTTAAGTGTTGGTTATGATATTTATGACTTATACGACTTGGGAGAATTTAACCAAAAAGGCTCTGTGCGAACAAAATACGGCACAAAAGACGAGTTTTTAAAGGCAATTAGCGATGCTCATAAAAATGGAATTGACGTTTATGCTGATATCGTTTTTAATCATAAAGCCGGTGCTGATTTTAAAGAAAGAGTCTGGGCTCAGAAAGTTGATTTTAACGACAGGAATGTCGAAGTTGGTGAACCGAAAATTATCGAAGCATGGACTAAATTTACTTTCCCCGGAAGAATAAAATATGACCAGGATGGAAAAATATTAGATTATAAGTATTCAAAATTTACATGGGATTATTTACATTTTGACGGCGTTGACTGGGACGACAGAGAAAAGGAAAATGCAGTTTTTAAATTCGAGGGACATGGTGATAGCTGGGAAAAAATGCTAGCTTCTGAAAAAGGAAATTATGACTACCTTATGTTTGCCGATATAGATTTTGATATGCTCGAAGTTAAACAAGAGCTGAAAGACTGGGCTAAATGGTTTGCAGAATTTACAAAAATTGACGGTTTCAGGCTTGATGCAATTAAACATATTAGTCTTAATTTTTTTAATGAATGGCTTGATTTTATTCGTAATGAAACAAAAAAGGAGTTTTTTACAGTTGGAGAATATTGGAATCCTTTCGATTTAGAGGTTTTGCAAAGGTATATTATTGAGAGCGGTTATAGAATGCATCTTTTTGACGCTCCTTTGCAGAATAGATTTCACAAAGCTTCTAAATATGGCACAGGCTTTGACTTGCGTACAATTTTTTACGATACTTTACTTTCAAAATTTCCTATTCACAGCGTTACATTAGTCGATAATCACGATACCCAACCGCTACAGGCTCTTGAAGCTCCTGTCGAAGAATGGTTTAAACCTATTGCTTATTCTTTGATTTTGCTTAGACAGGAAGGCTATCCCTGCATATTTTATCCTGATATATATGGTGCTGAATACACCGACAAAGGCAGAGATGGCAACGATTATAAAATAGTTCTTAATCCTGTAAAAGAATTACCCAAACTGTTGAATTTGCGTAAAAATTGCAACTTCGGCAAACAAATTGATTATTTTGACTTTCCTACTTGTATCGGTTGGACAAGACTTGGGAATGATGACAAACAAAACGCTTTCGCTGTTGTGGTTTCAAACGGCGATGAAGGTTATAAAGAGATGTTTGTCGGTGAAAAATATGCAGGACAGATTTTTCTTGATGCGCTTGGCAAAAGAACCGACGAAATTAAAATTAATGAACAAGGTGTCGGAAAATTTACCGTTAATGCTAAAAGTGTTTCTGTTTGGGTTGTTGAAAATTTTGGCTCTTTTATTAAAGAATGTTGGTAACAAATTTTAATGTTTGGTAT
>DYKL01000286.1 GCA_020722645.1 Acetofilamentum sp.
ATAAATTGGAAATGGGCAAACTCGAAATTTTTATTAGATATATTACCAAAAGAAAAATGGCACGGGCTTCACGAAGTTACTCACTTCCCGGGAAGAGGTTTGTTAATTCCGGCAGAGGTTTTTAATAAAATTGGACTTTATGATGAAAAACATTTCCCTCACTATGCAGCTGATTATGATTTTACTCACAGGGCTATAAGAGCTGGATATAAAGTATATTGTAATTATGATGCAAAACTATATACTTACCCAGAAGTTAGCGGAGATGCTGAAAATAGGAAAAAGAAAAGTGTTAAAAATTATTTCAACCATTTGTTTGGAATTAAGGGGGGAGGTAATTTAAAAATATTTACAATATATACTATTAAAAATTGCCCAACAAAATATTTTCCTTTTTTTATTCCAATTGGTTTGATAAGAAGAATTTTTGGGTATTTAATTAGGAATAATAAATGAACATTCATAAAGTTTTAAAACCATTTTTAAGCTATTTTTGCTCTAAAAGAATGAAAGAATTTGAGACTATTCTTGAAGTAAAAGATAGTGATATAATTCTTGATGTTGGAGGGGGGATTCAATTGGAAATTTATTAAGGCAAAACCAAAAGTAATAATATTAAATTTAGAAAAACCCATTGATTTTAAGGATACAAAACAATTTGAATTTGTAAAAGGAAATGCTACAAATCTTGAATACCCCGATAAATCATTCGATATTGTTTATTCTAATTCTGTAATTGAACATCTATTTACAAAAGAAAATCAAGTTAAAATGGCAAAGGAAATTATGAGAGTTGGTAAAAAGATTTACGTGCAAACACCGGCTAAAGAATTTTTTGTCGAACCTCATCTTATAACCCCTTTCATACATTGGCTACCAATGAAAATTCAAGAAAAACTCATGAAAAATTTTACAATTTGGGGAATAATAACAAGGCCTTCGAAAGATTACATACTTAATTTTCTTAAAGAAAGAAGATTGTTGACAAAAAAAGAGTTTACAGAATTATTCCCAAATTGTGAAATTAAAGTTGAAAGATTTCTTTTTATGCCAAAATCATATATAGCAATTATAAAATGAAACAGTTGCAAGTTGCAAAAAATATTATTGATCCCACTTGTGGCATTTTAATAGACATAATCAATCCAAAGCAAATGGTAAGCGACTTTGCCGACGCAATTATTAAACTTTATGAAAACCCACAGCTAAGAATTGAAATGGGGAACAACGCCCGTAAAAAAGTAGAAGAAAATTTTTTGTGGGAAAAAAGAGGGAAAGAAATGCAAAAATATTATGAATCAATTATTTAGATATGAAAAAAGTCGTTATCATACAGCGCACTCTTAAAAAGTATCGAATTCCATTTTATCAAAAGTTAAAAGAAAAATGTGTTCTGAATGATATTGAGCTGGTTCAAGTTTATGGTAAAGATGATATTTTACCATTTAATGATGCCAATTTAAACTGGGGAATTGAAGTAAAAAATTATTCATTATCTCTTTTTCATAAGAAAGTATATTTTCAGCCAATTTTAAAATATATGCATGGTTCAGATTTGGTTATAGTAGAACAGGCAAATAAAATATGAACAAAATAAAAGAAATCCTTTGTCCTTTATGTTATTCTTCTCAGCATGTAGTTGAGAAAACTAGAAACTCTTTTAGTCTTTTGCATTGCAAAGATTGTGGACTAGTTTTTTCTGATTCGATTAATAGCGACAAGGATCTATATGAAAATGCATATCAACATTATGGCGATTATTCTAAGTATATTGAAAATATTAAAAATGATAAATTTCATTTGACTTGGGCAAATAAAAAGTTTTTTTCATATAAGAATTTAAAAGGGACACTTTTAGACGTAGGTTGCTCAACAGGGGGTTTTCTTTTAACTGCGAAGGGAAAGGGTTGGAAGGTAAAAGGAATCGAAATATCCCCAAGTGCTGCCAAAATTGCTTATGAGTTAACTAAGTCAGAAATAATAGTGGGGGACATAGATAGTCTTGACATCAACCAAAATTTTGATACAATCACGGCTTGGGAGGTAATTGAGCATTTAAAAGAGCCGGGTAATTTTATAAAAAAGTGCTATCAATTACTAAACAAAGATGGGATTTTTGCTATTTCAGTACCCAATTGGGAAAGTAAATGGATGAAAAAATCCAATCAAGACGAACATTGGCCGCCTTTTCACTTAACTTTTTGGAATAAGAATACATTAAAAAATTATTTAATCTCTGTAGGATTTAAAGATGTAATTGTAAAAGTAAAACCCTTTGCCTGGAAAGAAGAACTAGGGTCAAAGGCATTTTTTGTTTTACCTTATTCATTATTACAGAGTTTAGTTTTTAACAATAAAGATATACACATCTTCGCTTATGGAAGAAAATAAGAATAAAAGAATTCTGTTTGTTACTAATTTCTGTCCGCACTACCGCATAGAAACATTTGAAATAATGAGCCAAAAATTGAATGTTGAATTTATTTTTTTTTCAGAAGGCAAAGAAAAATATTGGCAATCAGAGCATGGTGTAAAGAAGGGAAACTTTAAATATAGATATTTAAGTGGTTTTTACATTGGGAATACACGTATAACGCCTTTTTTACCCATAATTCTTCTATTTAAAAAATATGATATTATTATAAAATGTATTAATGGTAAATTTGCATTGCCCATTACTTTTTTAATTGCCAAAATCAGAAAAAAGCCATTCATTTTATGGACGGGTGTTTGGATGAGAATTGATACTAGCCTACATAAAATCATTTTTCCTTTTACAAAATTTATTTATAAACATTCTTCAGCAATTGTAGTTTATGGAAATCATGTAAAGAATTATTTAATATCAGAAGGAATTGAATCTAATAAAATATTTATTGCGCATCATGCAGTCAATAATTCAGATTTTAACATGGAAGTATCTGAAGAAGCGAAAATTGCATTTAGAGAGAAATTGAAAATTGAGAAAAATAAGAAAATCGTTCTGTTCCTTGGTAGAATAGAAATTGAAAAAGGATTAAATTATTTAATTGATGCATTTTATGAGTTAAAACGTGAGGATACAGTTCTTTTAATTGCCGGAAAAGGTTCAGAAATAAAAAATCTAAAGAAAAAGGTCAATGAATACCAAATTGAAAAAAATATAATTTTTACTGGTTACGTTAATAATAGAGATGCGATAAATTATTATTCTATTGCCTATGTTTATGTTCTTCCTTCAATTACAACTAAAACTTTTAAAGAACCTTGGGGATTAGTAGTAAATGAAGCATTTAACCAAAAACTACCCGTTATTGTTAGCTCGAGCGTTGGCGCAGCTGCGGGTAACTTTGTTGAAGATGGAGTTAATGGGTTTATAGTCCCAGAAAAAGATTATGTAGCGATAAAAGAAGCTATAAGTAAACTTTTAGATGATAAAGAATTAAGAAATCAAATGGGCGATAATGCATTTGAAAAAGTTACTAAATGGGATAATAATTTAATGGTTCAAGGTTTTATTAAAGCTGTCGATTTTGTGAAAACATTATGAATGCTTTAGTATCAGTATCAATTGTCACTTGGAATCATGAAAATACTATTAGTGAATGCGTTTCCTCAGTATTAGCACAGGATTATAAAAATATCGAAATATTAATACTGGATAATAATTCGTCAGATAAAACTTATGAATTATTACAAAAATTTAGTGATAAAAGAATAAAGATTTTCAAGAATGAATTAAATGAAGGTTTTTGCGGCGGGCACAATAGAAACTTAAAGAAATCGAATGGTGAATTTGTCCTTTTAGTAAATCCAGATTGTATTTTAAAAAAAGACTACATTTCGAAAGCAATAGAAATCTTTGACATATCAAAATGGATTGGCACGGTATGCGGCTTGCTTATTCAAAAGGAAGAGGAAAACCCTATAATTGATAGCGCCGGTTTAAAATTTTCAATTGATAGGAGAGGTAAGTTAAGATACAACGGGTTACACATGTCTGAGATAAAGCTTTCAGTTCAAGAAATATTTGGTGCGGATGGGGCACTACCTATGTATCGTAGTGAAATGATCAGATCCATTTCTATTGAAAATCAGTTTTTTGATGAAATGTTCTTTGCTCATAAAGAAGACTGGGATATTTCTTGGCGTGCAAAAAACTTCGGATGGAAAACTTATTTTACACCTCATGCTATTGCCATACATCCTAGAAATTTTCAATCTAAAAATATGGCTGTAAGAAAAAAAATGAGTTCATTTATAAAATTTCATGCGGTTAAAAATCAATTCATATTATTAATTAAGAATGAAGATGCAGTTGATTTTATAATTCATTTACCATTTATACTATTTAGGCAAATCCTAGTTTTTTTTTATATTTTATTCTTTGAACAATCTTCATTAAAGGCATATTCGTTTATTATAGTAAATTTTAATAGTATTATAAAGAAAAGACGTGCTATTTTAAAAAGAATTAAATCATTTCAAATTAGTTCTTCTCAATAAAATGAAGGTAAATATACTTGGTTGTTACATAAACAACATAATTTCATACAAAGATGATCATGATGCTCTATTAGCTTTAGTTTTAGATAATAACACTCATTATATTACTGTTAACAATGTTCATACGGTT
>DYKL01000287.1 GCA_020722645.1 Acetofilamentum sp.
TAACAATATAACAATTTAACAATATAACAATATAACAATATAACAATATAACAATTTAACAATATAACAATTTAACAATATAACAATTTAACAATATAACAATATAACAATATAACAATTTAACAATATAACAATATAACAATTTAACAATATAACAATATAACAATTTAACAATATAACAATTTAACAATATAACAATTCAACAATAAAACAATATATCAATACAACAATCAATCTAACTCATACAGGATCTACATTAAAAGAAATTATGACATTACTGAAATTATTTTTTTGCTTCAGTAAATCTGCTATAGAAATTATGGTTCTTTTAGCCTTCTGAAGCGACATTTCCGGCTCAATTTTTACAAGTATTTCTTTGATGTGATAATTCTGTATCCTTGAAATAATAGGAGCTTGTGGTCCAAGAACCCTATCTTTAAAATATTTTCTGAGCATTGCTCCAAAGTATTCGGAAATATCATTGACAATATTTACTTTTTTATGCTTTAAAGTAATTTTTAATAGTTTACAAAAGGGAGGATAATTATAAGTTTGCCTTTCAGTCAATTCGTTTGAAAACAGAGAATTAAAATCATTATCAAGAATATACTTAATAACTTTATGATTAGGCTGATAGGTTTGAATTATAACACTACCCTGTCTGTGCATTCTTCCGGCTCTTCCGCTTACTTGCGTCATTAATTGAAAAGCCCTTTCGTAGCTTCTGAAATCAGGGAAATTCAAAAGATTGTCTGCATTTAAAATCCCAACCACACTAACATTTTTAAAGTCAAGACCTTTTGTAACCATTTGTGTACCTACAAGAATATCAACTTCCCCACTGCTGAAAGCCGAAATTACTTCTTCGTAACCGTGTTTTCTTTTTGAAACATCTAAATCAAGTCTCGCAATCTGAGCCGAAGGGAAAAATATTTTAATTTCATCTTCAACTTTTTGAGTACCAAATCCTTTTGTTTCTAATTCTAACGACCCGCAATGTTCACATTTTGAGACAACTACAGTTTTATAGCCGCAATAATGGCAAACAAGGCTATTGGTGTCTGTGTGATAAGTAAGGCTGACATCACAATTTCTGCATACTGGTATCCAGCCACATGTTTTGCATTCAATATACGGCGCAAATCCCCGACGGTTTTGGAAAAGGATAATTTGTTCCTTACTATTCAATGCTTTATTCATATATTCCAGCAAAATCGGATGAAACAAAGACTTCATCTTGTTCTCATTTCGGGCAGTACGAATATCAGCAACGATAATTTCAGGCAGTTCAATGTTTTTATGTCTTACTTTAAGTTCGACCAAACCGAATTTTTTGTTCAAAACATTATAAAACGTATCAATAGAAGGCGTTGCGGTTCCAAGCAAGACTTTTGCATTGAAATATTTAGCGAGAATAATAGCACCATCGCGGGCATTATAGCGTGGAGAAGGGTCGAACTGTTTGAACGTTGTTTCGTGTTCCTCGTCAATAATAATCAAACCAAGATTATCAAAAGGCAAAAACATAGCAGAACGAACTCCCAGAACTATCTGATATTTATTTATATCGTCAGAGTTCGGATTAATTTTGTTCCAGATTTCAGCACGTTCGGCATCGTTGAATTTTGAATGATAAATACCGACTATACTACCGAAAGCAACTCTCAAACGTACGATAATTTGCGATGTTAATGCTATTTCGGGCAGCAAATACAGCACCTGCTTGCCTTTGTTTATATATTCTCTAATCAGATGAATGTAAATTTCAGTTTTTCCGCTCGAAGTAACGCCATAAAGTAAGGTTACATCAAATTGATTAAAAGAATTTTTAATATTATCAAAAGCAGATTTTTGGTCTTCGCTTAACTTATTGAAACTAATAGCATTATCGTCAATTTTTTCTAATCTTGAAACACGTTTTTCATATTCAACAAGTATATTTTTTTTATACAATGCATTTATAATATGAGATTCCGCAGTTGCTTTTTGCAATAACTCTTTTTTTGTAACCTCTTTGTAAACGAATATTTCTCTAATTTCATCAAACCTAAGACCAGATAAAGAACAATAAGCCAACAGAATATCAGTTTGTTTACTTGCACGAGAGACCTTTTCAAAGGCTTTTTGCAAATCAATTTCAGTTTTTATTGTGTCTGCAAGTTTTATATTTTTTTGATATTTGGGTTTAAATTCAGATTTAAAATGCTCATAAACGTCAATTATCCCTTTTTCTATAAGTTTATTGATTATTTTGATAGGATTTTTAACATTTAAAAGTTTGGTTATTGAGCTTATTGACAAAGTTTTTTGATTTTTCAAATTATTGACAATTATTGTTTCATTTTCATTCAATTCATCGTCAATAATTGATTTAGCAAGAAAAATTTGAGTTTGAGTTTCAATTCTCAGGCTAATAGGCAGAGCAGCCGCATAAATTTCACCTATTGCTGCCATATAATATTCCGAAATCCATTCCCAAAATTTCAAATGAATTTCGTTTAAAATCGGTTTTTCGTCAAGTACCGAAAAAATATCTTTTGTTTCGTATTCGGGCTTTATATCGTGAATTTTGCGCACAATCGCCGTGTAAAATTTCTTCTTTCCAAATTGAACGAGTACACGTTTCCCTACTACACAATCTAATTGCATATCATCAGGAATTGAATAAGTATAAAAATCATTCAAAGAAAGCGGTACTATTACATCAGCGTATTTAGGCATTAGTTTAAAAGTTTATCAAGTTTGTAGAGACGTTGGATGCAACGTCTGTACAGTTTATCGAGTTTGTAGAGACGTTGCATGCAACATCTGTACATTTTATCAAGTTTGTAGAGACGTTGCATGCAACATCTAAACATTTTATCGAGTTTGTAGAGACGTTGCATGCAACATCTGTACAGTTTATCGAGTTTGTAGAGACGTTGCATGCAACGTATGTACATTATTCGGCAGGCTCAGGGTGACTGTCCTACTGAGCGAAGTCGAAGTAGAATTTATCGAATTATTATAAGTTCGTAATTTTTACCGGTCCGCCATTAAATTTTATTATTCTGCTAATTCTAATGATTTTAATTAACTGATTTATAGCATATTCGGATTGCAAATCCGACAAAACAAGCATATTTATTTACAAATCACAAAAGCGGTTTAGTGTAAAAATTATTTTAAAAATCTTTTGTCAAAAATTTGTTCAAAATTATTTTATTTTTTTTACATTTACACCGAAAATTATTAACAAAAAAACTAATCAAAATGAAAAAATTATTGACAATCTCTATGTTAAGCGTTTTGCTTGTTTTTTCCGCTTGTGAAGAAAAAATTACAGATTTTGAAAATGTCGTGGAAGTTACACCTGATGAATGTAAAAAATGGGGTTTAGACGAAGTACATTTTTTAATTTCGTATCCAAATGACGATAATATATTATTTCAAGAAGCACAGGAAGGTGAAGATAATTTGAGTTATATTATGTTTGATTATTTAGATAAAGATGAATTATCAAACGAAGAAATTTCTATCGGTTATTGCACAAATTGCAAAAATTATGATGATGACGGCAAATTGGAATTAATACAGCAACTAATGGAACAATTTGAAAGTCAATTACCTAATCTTGAAATTGTTTCAAATGATACTGAAGTTATTTTTGGTGAAAAAAGAGTTGTTGCAAAATTCACTTTTAGTTCAGAAGAACCAATTTTTGGATATTTTGCTGCCGGAAATTATAAAGCAATGATAGTGGAATTTTCAAAAGAATCAAACACAAACAACGGAGTTATTATTATATTGCTTGCTAATGAAAGTACAGGAATCAAAGAATTCAGTGATTTTGGCGAAAAAGGAAATCTTGCTAAAGTTTTCAAAACTTTTCGTTTTGCCGAATAATCAAGTTTGAAAAAAAATTTAAAGCGAATTATCCCACATTATTCATAAATAATATGGAGTTGAAATGCTTGCCATGTAAGGGTCTAAAAGTTGAAAGTTAAAAGGTTAAGTTGATTTTTATTCAGATCTCTTCGGGAAAGGTTTTTAACACAAATTTGGGCTAAATTTAAAAAATAAAAAATTCCATAACTTTATGAACTTTAAACTTTATAACTCCCAAATTATGTAATAATTCAGGTTAAAAATTCTATCGAATTTTCAATTCGCTTTAAATTATTTAGAATCTTTTTTAAATAAATTAGAATGTTTTTAAAAGCTGTCAGAATATTATTGATGTTTTTGTTTCTGATGATTTTTTCAGTTACGAATAATGAATGTTATTGCGGCGATAAAGATACAATACTCATAAAGCAAAATAATTATTTAAATTCAAATCAGATTTATAAATATTACAACGACAACAAAACTTTTGAAAGTTTTTCAAAGAAGTTCAATTGGAGATTGATTTTAATTATCTTAATTGTTTTAATAGTCTTGTTATTAGCTTTTTATATTTCAATTTTTGCTTATTATGCAATTTTGTTTGGTCTATTTAATATAGTTTGGGGTGCGCCGGCATTCGGGATTATGATAATTTTTCTTGATGTCTTATTATACTTCACCTTATTAGGTCTGATATATCGGAACTTACTTACAACTTTTCAGGTTTTACAGGCGATAGCTAAGAAA
>DYKL01000288.1 GCA_020722645.1 Acetofilamentum sp.
TGTTACACGTACAAAATCAATTTGCTGAATATTAACGAATTACTTCAAAATATATCGAACTATTGATGTAAAAAACATAAAATTAAAAGAAACAAATTATTTTATTCAACCGGTGGTTGTTTTTTCTTTGATTCATAGATTTCTTTGCCTTTTTTTGTCAATTCATCAATTTTTTCAGAGAGTATTCTACGGGTTTCTTCGCCTTTGTCAGGAGCTAATAAAAGACCGATTGTTGCGCCTGTTAATGCTCCTACTACAAAACCTAATAAAAATTTAGTTGTTGTGTTCATATTTTCAGATTTTTTTATTTTCAAAAGTAAGAAAAATAAATTAAAAATTAAAAAATTTTTTACGAAATACTTTTTTTTAATAATAAGACAAGTTCAAAAATCTTGCCTGAAAAGGAAATTTTGTTTTTTTAAACAATTGATATTCAATAATATGGTTGTAACTGTTTATTTTAACTTACCTTTTTTTGCCTAAAGTGAAAATTTAAAACAACAAATGACAATGTTTTTTTTTATTATCTTTGTAAATATTTTAAAAGGTTATTTATGGGACTTTTTTTTAAACAAAGAGGGCATTATGTTTTTGATTACAAACCGATTTTTTATGACCCCAGAAAAGAAGATAGACTAAAACGATTAAATGCTATCAAAAAAGAACTAGGGATTGAAGAAGATGAAACAGAACAAAAAGATTATAAACCTTCTTTTAATTTCAGAAGAACATCAATATCCAGAGCAAGACGAAACAGTGCATCAAATATCAGACTAATAGTAATAATGATTATGTTGGCAGTTATGGCATATTTTTTCTTTTTTACTGATATTTTTGAAAAATTTGCAAAATATTTTTTATAAGTTGTATGAAAAATTATATCAAAATATTGCCCGATTCACTTGCAAATCAGATTGCTGCCGGTGAAGTTATTCAAAGACCTTCGTCAATTATTAAAGAATTAGTCGAAAATTCAATTGATGCAAATGCAACTAAAATAACCGTAAATATTAAAGATGCCGGCAGAACTCTTATTCAGGTCATTGACAACGGTACCGGAATGACCGCAGATGATGCTCGTTTGTGCTTTGAAAGACACGCTACTTCGAAAATAAGCAATACCGAAGACTTATTTGCTATCAGCACAAAAGGATTCAGAGGCGAAGCATTAGCCTCAATTGCCGCAGTTGCTACCGTTGAACTTAAAACAAAAACAGCCGACGAAAACATCGGAACTAAAATTATTATCGAAGCAAGCAAGTTGGTTGAAATTGAATCTGATAATGTTCCGAACGGCAGTAATTTTATGGTAAAAAATCTTTTTTTTAATATTCCTGCAAGACGAAAATTTCTTAAATCAGACAGTACTGAATTTAAACATATTTTAACCGAATTTTACAGGCTTGTAATTCCTCATAACCAGATTGAGTTTACTTTAATTCACAACGACGAAACAATTTTGAAATTATTGCCCGAAAATCTGAAAGAAAGAATTATAAATGTTTTTGAAAAATCTTTAAATAAACAGCTTATTACGGTTTCGAGCGATGCCGGTTTTGTGAAAATTACAGGTTATATCGGAAAACCGCAGTTTTCGACAAAAAATAACCCGCGTCAATATTTTTTTGTTAATGACAGGTTTATGAAAAACGGATATTTTCATAAAGCTGTTACTTTGGCTTACGACAAATTATTGTCGGCTGATGCAAAACCTAATTATTTTCTGTTTTTTGAGATTTCTCCTTCAAAAATTGATGTTAATATTCACCCGACAAAGACAGAAATAAATTTCGACGATGCCTCGAATATTTTTCAGATTATTCTGGCGTCGGTTCGCAAAGCATTGACAGAATTTGACATTCCGCCGGCTATTGATTTTGAAAATACCGAATTCGTAAATATCGACTTAAAAAATACCGAATCTGATATTGAATTGCCAGAAATAAACTTAAATCCGAACTATAATCCTTTTGACCAAGCAGAAAAAGAATTTAATTTTCATTCAAAAATATCAAGCAGCAAGCCATATAACTCTGAAACGGAATTGATTTTCAGTACAGAACAAACTGACTCAACTCCAAAAGATAAACAATTTATCAACCTCAAAAACAAATACATTCTTACGACCGTTAAATCGGGTTTGATGGTAATAAACATTGAAAGGGCTTTGCGACAAATCGAATACGAAGCTATTATCGGCAGAGTTACAGAGCAAAATACGCCTGTTACAACTTTGTATCCTATTCAGATTAATTTTTCGCAAATGGATTTACAGGAATTTGAATCTATCAAAGGAAATCTTGAACAAATGGGCTTTAGGTTCGATAAAATCAATGACAGAAGTTATAATATTACCTCTTTGCCTTCTTATGTTGAACTTGACGAAAGTCGCGATTTGATTTTTAAAATTATAAAGCTCAGCGAATTATCAAATGTTGATTATAACGGGCTGACAAAAGAAGAAATAACTTCTCAGATATTGAAAAACAGAACAAAAAAAGAAATTAACGTTCTTAAAAAAGAAGAAATGCAGGAATTAGTCAATAAACTTTTCTCCTGCAAATCGCATCAATATTGTTTTGACGGTAAAACAATAATTAACATTATTGATATTGAACAACTTGATAATTTATTCTGAAAATGATAAATAACGAATTGATTACAACCGAAATTCCCTTTCTTGTGCCCGAAGATGACGGTAACAGAGCATTGGATATTATGGAAAATTTTTTTATATCAAATTTACCGGTTATTGACGGTAAAGAATATTCCGGTATGATTTCTATGGACGACATATACAATTTTGATTTATTCGAGATAAAACTGAAAAATTTTAAAAAGCCTTTGCAAAGAGTATTTGTTATTGAAAACCAGCATATTTATGACGTTATAAAAGCTCTTTCAATTTATCAGATAAGCTCAATTCCGGTTTTAGATGCTAAATCAAACTACAAAGGATTGATAACCCAAAAATCAATACTTGAATCACTTGCTAAAATTACTGCTATTGCCGAAGATGGTTTTCATCTGAAATTTGTTATAAACTATATTGATTTTTCTGCTACTCAAATCGCAAATATTGTAGAAAACAACGAATCTAAATTATTGTCTTTGTATATTGATAATCACAATACTACCGAAATTTTTGTTTTCATTAAAGTTTTATCAAAAGACATCGAAGCCCTGATTAGCTCTTTTGAAAGATATAATTATTCGCCCGTACTGCTAAACACAATGAAAGAAGATTTTACGGATTTTTATCAGGAACGGTTAGACAATTTTTTGCATTTTTTGAATATATAGTAATTTTTCTTGTTTCTTTGCGGTAGTTGTGATAAATAATTATGTTGTGTGGAGATTTGTCCTAATTGTAATACAATTGCGTTTAAGTTAGTTAATGTTTATAATATAATACTTTAATCAATAATTCGTTAATTTTTCAATTAGCGTCATCCTGAGTAATAACGAAGGAAGCAAATTATTGATTTTCAATTATTTACCAATTTGTAGCTCGCATAAACATAATTCGCTGAATATTAACAAATTACTATGAAATATACCGAACTATTGTTAATAATACTGTTCAATATATTTATATGTTTTATCAAATAAATCTTCATCGTTATGTAATTTGTATTTAAACATAACACTTTTAAGTGCTTGTTTTACAAGCCGTTGTCCTTTTGTAGTATTTTGCCATAAATCAAAACGAATTGAACTGACAATTTTATCAATATCATTAACAATATTTTCTACAATTTTTGGCGTTTTTTCTTTTTTAACATCTTGAAATAACTCTGTCAATGCTGTTTTTGCATTTTTTTGTTCTTCAATTGTAGTTTCTTCTTTTTCTGCTTTTAATAAATCTTCGGCAAGTTTAATCAAGTATTTTAAAAATTCAATGCTGTTGATAATGCCTTGTTCGGCTTGTTCTTTAATCTTTTGCAATCTTTCGCCAAGTGCCTTAAATTTTGGATTGTCTCCTTGTTTTGCAAGTCGTTTTGATATTTCTATTTCTACCTCTTTTATTTTTTTAGGATCATTCGTTCTGACAAATTCTTCCAAAACATCTGCATTCACAATTACTTTTTCCATATCGCCCAAAATTGTATCGGCGTGTATGTTTTTATGAATAAGTTGTAAAGTTTTTTCACCTAATACGTGCCAAATTAGTCTGCCTGTTTCTTTTACCGGTTGAACTGATTGATAAACTTGTGTAAGCCATTTATAATCGTGTTCGTAGTCGTTTAAAATCGGGTCGGGCGAAATTGCTTCCCAATGTCTTGATAAATAAGAATAATCGGAAGCAAAAGCATCTCCTTTTTCGTTGGTATCAATACATTCTTGGGCTTGCATTAATGCTTCAAAATTTGCTATATCTCTATCAACATTCGGAAAGTAGTTTAAGCAAGTTTCAATTGCCTTTATAAAATTGTTTTTTAACTGTGAAATATTTGTAATTACTTGTTGAACTGAATTATCATCAAATTCGAGGGCTTTTGCAACGTCATCGAAAACGCCAAAATAATCAACAATCAAACCATGAGTTTTATCTTTATACGGAACTTACTTTTAAAAAGCGTGGATTTACAGGGCTTTGCTGCTGATTTTTT
>DYKL01000289.1 GCA_020722645.1 Acetofilamentum sp.
TTACTTGATTTTTCAAGTATTTTGATAATTGTTAAATTTGTTAAGAAATTGCTGATTTTAAAACAATAGCTCCGGCTCCATTTTTTTCATATTCTTTTAAATGTCTTACCGAACCGGTCAAACCGGAACTTCCTACTATTAACGGACTTTTTAATTTTAATCCCGCAAAATTTGTTGAAATATCTGCTGCCATAATTTTAGATTTTAAAAGTTTATTTGTACAAAGAAAAATAAAATATTCTTCAGTTCAAATCAAAATCAACATTATTTTTTTTAATTATATCGTAATATAATCATTCCATTGCTAAAATACAGTCTAATATGATAACCAAACAACTAAATTACTCGACAAACTCGCATCAGCTTTGTTAAGTGTCCACACAAAGTATAAGAGTCTCTACAGAAAGTTCTTTCGACACTTTCGGGATAAATAAATTATTAGATAAACTTCAAAAACTATGCTCAATTTACTATCAACTTTCAACTTGACAACTCTTCTTATTCAACTATAACATCTCTGCTTTTGTCAAATTTATGTTTCCAACGTTTATGCGACCACAGCCAGTTTTCAGGATTTCTTCTGATTGCTTCTTCGAGTTTGTTCATATAAATTTTTGTTATCTGACCATACTCAAGTTCATTTGGTGTTTCTGTAATTGTGTCCAATAATACTTCATAAAAACCCCTTTTAACCCTTCTAAATTCACAGAAAACGACAGTCATATCAAAACGTCTGGCATAGAACTCAATTCCGTGAAGACAAGCAGTAGGTTGATTTAGAAAATTAACCCAGATAGCTTTTGAACGTTTACTTGTATGCTGGTCGCCAATCATTATAACGCAAAAAGGTCTGTCGTGATTAAAAAAAGCTCTTGATGTTTGATGTATTGACACTAATTCCGCATTTTCTTTTCGTCGTTCCTTTCTGAAATATTCATCAATTTTTTTGTTTTTAAGAGGTTTGTATATAATCAGCGATTTATGCAAAACATTTTTCGGCGTTGTCCTGATTCCCCATTCCCAGTTTGATAAATGACCACCGGCGTATATTATATTTTTGCCTTCTTTATAATGTTTTTCATTCAATTGTTTGTCAATTAAAACATACCTTTTCTGAATATTTTTATTGCTCATTGACATTCCTTTGATACCTTCAAGCAAAATATCCGATAAATTTTTATAAAACTTTTTTGCTATTAATCTAATTTCCTTTTCACTTTTTTCCGGAAATGAATTTTTTAAATTATTAAAAACAATACTTTTTCTGTACTTTATAATGTAAAACATAAAAAATGTATGAAAATCAGAAAATAAATACAATAAAGGCATTGGTATAATTCTGAAAATATAAATCAGTATTTTGAAAAAAAATAAAGACACCTCGGATTATTTTTTATAAAGTAGATTTGTTTTTTCAATAAAATCCAGAATTTCTGTTTGCCCCAATCTGGTTTCAGCAGAAGTATTTATAAAAACAGGTAATTCAGTCCAGTTTTCTGACATTTTCTTTTTGAAAGCAGAAATATTGGCAGCAACTTTATTTTTGGACAATTTATCTGTTTTCGTATAAACTATTATCAGTGGTATTTTATTTATTCCGATGTTCAAAATAAACTCCAAATCGCTTTTTTGAGGCGGTATTCTCGAGTCTATCAAAACAAAAACTGTCATTAAATCCTTCGATTTTAAAATATAATCGCTGATAAGTTCAGAAAAAACTTCTCTGTTTATTTTGCCTGTTTTGGCGTAGCCATAACCGGGCAAATCTACAATATACCACGAATCATTTACTTCGAAAAGATTCAAAGTTTGAGTTTTCCCTGGTTTAGATGATGTTTTTGCCAAATTTTTCCGGTCTAAAATCATATTTATCAACGAAGATTTCCCAACGTTGGAGCGTCCTATAAATGCATATTGCGGTTTATCTGTCGGAATCTCTTTAACATTTACGTAACTTCTTATGAATTCTGCTTTTGTAATCTTCATTTTGTTCAATTGTTATATTGTTGAATTGTTGAATTGTTTTATTGTTTCATTGCTTCATTGTTTCATTGTTTCATTCTCGATAACTAGACAAACTCAATAAACACAATAAACTCAACAAACTATTTAGAGTCTGTTTATAAACTTGGCACTTTATGAACAATTTCAACTATTAATTCGCATTTTTTAACATTGCCAACTTTATAAGCTTTAAGAACTTTACAAACTTTATGAACTATTTATACTTTTTAATAATTGTTTTTATTTCATCAACTTTTTGTTTCAATAATTCGTCGCTGGTTGCCTCAACTAACAATCTTAAATAAGGCTCTGTGTTTGAAGGTCTTACATTGAACCACCAGTCGGGAAATTCTAATCTGTAACCGTCAAAATCTAGAACTTTTTCAGGTTTTTCTATTGTAGAAAAGTGTTTGACAACCTCAGCAATAGCTTCTTGTTTCTGTTCAATTTTGAAATTTATTTCTCCTGAATTTTTGTAACCAATAATTTTTGAGATGGCGTCAGAAAAGCTAATACCTTTATTTTTCAGATTTGAGATAATCCTTAACACTAAAATAGATGCAAGCAAACCGGAGTCGGAATAATAGAAATCTTTGAAATAATAATGTCCGGCTAATTCGCCGCCGAATATACCGTCAATTTCTCTCAACTTGGGAGCCGCAAAAGCCCGACCTACACGCCAGATATGAGTTTCGGCGTTATATTGTGCAAGATATTCACCTACTGCTTTTGATGTTCTGATATCCTGCAAAACCCTGCCCTTTAATCCCTTTTCTTCAAAGAAATAATGTCCGAGCAGAGCAATAATTAAATCAGGTGAAACAAATTGAGCTTTTTCGTCAATAAACATTACTCTGTCGGCATCACCGTCAAAAATCACACCAACATCAAGTTTGTTGTCTTTTACATGTTTTTGAATATCAACAATATTTTCGGGAACAAGCGGATTTGCTTCGTGATTCGGGAAAGTTCCGTCCAAATCATCAAAAATATACATTGGAGCATCTGCGTAAATATCTTTAATTAACAATGCAGCCATTCCGTTTGAACAGTCAATGCCTATTTTCAGATTACTCAAGTCGGTCAGATAGCTCTTCAAAAATATCAGGTATTCTTCCTTAATGTCAATTTCAATAATTTTCCCCTTTTGATTCGCAGGCGATATTTTCTCTTGTATCATCATTTTTTCCAAATCAGCCAAACCGGTGTCGTAGCCAACCGGTAGAGCATTTGTTCGGGAAATCTTTATTCCGTTATATTCTTTTGGATTGTGAGACGCCGTAATCTGAACAGATGCATCAAAATCAAATTTGGCAGTAGCAAAATAAACCATTGGTGTCGTAGAAAGCCCAATGCTGTGAACATCTGCACCTGCATCGGTTATTCCATTTGTCAGATATTGATATATTTCTGGTGATGATTCTCTGACATCACGACCTACAAGAATTCTTTTTGTGTTTAATAATTTTGGCAAAAAATATCCGATTTTGTAAGCATCTTCTTTGTTAAAATCGCGATTATAAATCCCTCTGATATCATAAGCGTGAAAAGCTTTCATTTTTATTTATTTTTTGGTTAATATTTTATCAATTTTATTTAACATTTCGTAATCTGTTAAGTCAATTTTTAAAGGAACAACTGAAACATAGTTGTTTTCAATAGCCCAAACATCAGTATTTTGATTTTCAGGTTCAAAATTAACATATTTTCCGCTCATCCAAAAATATGGAGATGTTTTATTGGGGTGATTAACTGTAAAAAATTCTTCAAACCAAGCACCTTTTGTCTGTTTGCAAACTTTTATCCCTTTAATTCCTTTGATATTTATATCGGGAATATTGACATTAAGGCAAATATTTTTTTCTTTAGTTTCAATAATTTTTGAAATTATTTCGCTCGAATAAAATTTTGCGGCTTCAAAATCAGCATCTGCGTCGTGAGTTGTAACAGATAAAGCTATTGAAGGGATATTATGCAAAGCACCTTCAATTGCAGCGGCAATTGTTCCTGAATACAATAAATTCACTGAAAAATTGGAGCCGTGGTTTATGCCTGATATTATCAAATCCGGCTTTTCGGTCATGAAGTGATTTAAAGCCAATTTTACACTGTCGGCAGGTGTTCCGCTACAGGCATAAACTTTAACTTCGTTACCGAACAGATATAATTCTTTTACTGACAATGGTTTTTCCAATGTTATCGCGTGAGATTGTGCAGATTGAGGGCTATCAGGTGCAAAAACCGTTACCTCACCGAATTTTTTTGCTATTTCAACTGCGGCTTTTATTCCTTTTGAATAAATACTGTCGTCGTTACTAATCAGAATTTTCATTTTTTAATTGTTAAATTTGTTGATGGTTAATAGTGCATTGTGCATTGTGCATAGTTGATAGTGCATAGTGCATTGTGCATAGTTGATAGTGCATAGTGCATTGTGCATAGTTGATAGTGCATAGTCTTAGTGTTTCTTAGTGTCTTAGTGGTTTGTTTTATTTTTTCATTTGCTAATTGTTTCATTGTTACATTGTTACATTGTTTCATTGTTACATTGTTTCATTGTTTCATTGTTTCATTGTTTCATTGTTTCATTGTTTCATTGTT
>DYKL01000290.1 GCA_020722645.1 Acetofilamentum sp.
AGTTAATAGTGCATAGTTAATAGTGCATAGTTAATAGTGCATAGTGCATAGTTGATAGTGCATAATTATTAAGGGATTGTTACGAAATAACATTTAATAATCTATGTGAACTATGTGTCTATGTGGTTATTAAAAATATCAAATAAACAAGTTATTTCGTAACAGTTACTAAGTTGAAACAAAGAAACAATACATCAATACAACAATTTAACAATGAAATAATAAAAATCAAATATGTTTACATACAAATATCCGCGTCCGGCTTTGACTACAGATGCTCTTTTGTTTTTATTCGACAAATCGCAAAACGAGCTTTCTGTTTTGTTGATTCAACGCAAAAATGAGCCTTTTAAAGATAATTGGGCTTTACCGGGAGGTTTTTTGGACATGGACGAAACTGCTGAGCAGTGCGTAATCAGAGAATTAAAAGAAGAGACTAATGTCGTATTTGATAATTTACAACAACTTTACACTATTTCAACTCCCGATAGAGATCCCAGAGGCAGAACTATTTCTGTTGTTTTTTGGGCTTTAATTGATGAAAAAATAGACGTAAATGCAGGTGATGACGCAAAAAACGTCAAATGGTTTTCTGTTTTTAAACTCCCCGAAATGGCTTTTGACCATTCTCAAATTATTAATTATGCTATCAATGAACTCAAAAACAGAGTTTTAAATATCAATTGTTTTAAAGATTTTTTTTCTGCTTTTTCTGATATTTCCGATTTACAACAACTTAAAATATTACTTCAACATAGTTAATTTAATACGATGATTTTAAGAGTCTTACAACAATATGAAACATTTAAGGAAAAGAATTTCAATGAATTGACTTTGAAACATAATCAAGTATTGACTTTGATTGGTGATTTGAAAAACAAATTAGCTGTAACAGAAATCGGAAAGTCTTTTGAAAACAAAGAAATATTTAAAATTAAAATCGGGCATGGGACTAAGAAAATTTTATTATGGTCACAAATGCACGGAAATGAACCGGTTGGTACTATGGTTATTTTCGATTTACTGAATTTTTTTATGGCAGATGATGAATTTAATCAGCTTCGTGAAAATTTGCTCGAAAGCTGTACTTTTTATTTTATACCAATGTTGAATCCCGATGGAGCTGAACTGTTTATCAGACGAAACGCACAAGGGATTGACTTAAATCGTGATGCCTTAAAATTGACTGCTTCTGAGTCAAAAATTTTGGACAAAATTACAACGGAATTTATGCCGGATTTTGCATTTAATCTGCACGACCAGGAAACATATTATGCCCCTGAAAATAGTTCAAAATCAACTGTTATTTCTTTACTTTCTCCAGCTTTTGATTACGAAAAGAATATCGATGAAAAAAGAGCAAAATCTATGCTTTTGATTTCTGATATTTTCAGTTTTTTGAAAAAAATTATTCCCGAACAAGTTGCAAAATATAATGACAGCTTTATGCCGAATGCTTTTGGTGATAATATCCAAAAAAAAGGAATCAGTACTGTTCTTTTTGAAGCCGGATATATTTCCGGTGATAATCACAGACAAACTGTTCGTAAATTTTATTTTACCTCTATTCTTTATGCTTTTCATTCTATTTCGACAGAAAATTATAATAACTTTCAATTGTTTGATTATCAGCAGATTCCAATGAATTTAAAACTAAAATTCTGCGATATATTATTAAAGAATGTTACTGTTAAAATTTCAAATAAATCATATTTAACTGACATTGCAATTAACAAGAATCTTTTGAATACCGAAAAATTTACAGATTTGGTCGAAGATTACATTATTTGGGACATAGGAGACTTGGATAATTTGTTGTCTTTTAAAATAATTGATATGAAAGGAAAAACTATTGAAATTGAAAAAAATATGCTTCAAAGATTAAAAAAGGCAGATTTTTTGTATAAATATATTGAAATGTAAAAAATTATAACTATTTTTGAAAATTCACATCATCAATTTTCTATGAAATTATTCGGAAAAATATTCATATTATCTTTATGTTTTTTAAGCTTGTCTGCTAAACTTACTAATAGCCAGACGGTTAATGATTACAAAGCTAATTTAGTTTATAAGATAATTGACTATTTAATATTTGAAGATGATCAAAACAAAACTTTGTATAAAATAGCTACATTAGGTTGCACAAGAGGTTTTATTGATACTTTAAAAAATGCAAAACCATCTTTTTTATCTGGTCAAAAATATGAGTTTAAAGATTATGACATTAATGAAAAAATTATTGACTTTGACATCTTGTTTATTGATGAATCGCAAAATTATCAGTTAGACAAATTATATGACAATCTTTTAAAAAGTTCGAAAGAAAATAAAAAGCCTATTGCAATCATTACAAATGAGTGGACTAATAAACAAAATGTAACAATTAATTTTATATCAACAGGTTCAAATGTTAATTTTGAATATTATGTTGAGAATATTAATCAATTTAATTTGAATGTAGATACAAGGATTACTGAGTTGAATGGTATAGATTTGGATGCAAAAAAAATGCTTGATGACGCAAAAGTAGAGCTCCAGAAAGTCCAAAAAGATTTACAGGTTAAAGAAAAAGAACTCGAAAATACCGAGAAAGAATTAATCAAACAACAACAGAAAATTGACGATCAGAAAGAACAAATTGTTAATCAACAAAAAGAAATTGAAGAAAAACAACTTGAACTGAAAAAACAACAGAGCAATCTGCAAAACGTAATTGAACAAATGCACGTTGCTCAGCAAAAATTAATAAGACAGCAACAAAGTTTTGCGGTAAAAGAAAAGGAACTTATTGAAAAGCAAGAAGCTATATTCGAATATCAAATTAAAATTGACGAAATACAAAAAAGTTTTGAAGAGCAGAGCAAAATTATTGAACAAAAAACTGCCGAAGTTGAAGAAGTTTCAAAACAAATCGAAGATAAAAAGAAAGAGCTTGGTGTTTTAAGCGATATCATTAAATTACAACGCTATGCTTTAATTCTTTTCGGATTCTTATTTGCTGTAATCGTAATTTTGGCAATCTGGATTTTCAGGAACTATCGCAAGATGAAAGAACAGAATTATGTGCTTGAACATCAGAAAAACGAAATTGCAACACAAGCCGAAGAACTTGAAAAAGCTAACCTTGAACTCGAAAAACTTTCAATCGTCGCAAGTGAAACCAATAACGCTGTCTTAATACTTGACAGAGATGGAAATTTTGAATGGTTAAATGCCGGTTTTACTAAATTATACGGCTATACTTTACAACTTCTTAAAAATGAACTTGACAAAAATATCGAAAACGTTGCTTTATATACAGGCATAACTGAAACATTACGTAAGGTTATTGACAATAAGGCATCATTGTCTTTCGAACACGAAGCAATTTCAAGAAACAAAAGAATGATGTGGGTTCACTCAAATCTTACACCAATTCTTGATTATGAAAACCGAGTTAAACAAATTATTGTCATTGATACTGATATAAGCGACATAAAAGATGCTGAAAAACAAATTGCACTGCAAAATAAAAGTATCAAAAACAGTATTTTGTACGCAAGTCGTATTCAAAAAGCTACTTTGCCTGCAACAAGGGTACTTTTATCATATTTGCCTGATAGTTTTGTGCTTTATTTACCTCGAGATATTGTTAGTGGTGACTTTTACTGGTCGCACAAAGTCGATAATAAAGTTTTCTTTTCTGCAGCAGATTGTACCGGACACGGTGTTCCCGGCGCTTTTATGAGTATGCTCGGAATAACTCTTTTAAATGAAATAGTTACCAAACTTGAACTTGATGACCTCAGACCTGACATTATTTTAAATAATCTTCGTGAAAAGTTAATTCATTCGCTTGGTCAATCTGATGAAGCTACATCAAAAACTCAAGACGGTATTGATTTAGCTTTTTGTATGGTTGAAACAGATAAAAACAAACTGCATTATGCCGGTGCTCATAACGAAATGATTGTTATCAGAGATGGCATTTTGACCGACTTTGTTGCTGATGAAATGCCTATTGGAGTTATTTCGGGACAAGATTATTTTCCCTTTAAAAATAATGTAATCGATATTGTGTCCGGTGATATGATTTATTTGTTTTCTGACGGTTATGTTGATCAGTTTGGTGGTAGTGGCTCTCGTAAGAAAAAATTTATGATTGCAAGACTCAGAGAATTATTTATGGATATTCACAAAAAGACTCCTGATGAACAAAAAGATATTCTTTTGAAAGAACACCTTGACTGGAAAGGCGAAGAAAAACAAATTGATGACATATTAATTATGGGCGTCAGATTATAAAACATATAGGATTATGTTCCCAAGAGACCACGGACCAATTTATAAAGAACCATAATACAAATTTTTGAAAAAAACAAAAAACACCCTTGTGTTTCAGAATTTTTTTTCTAAAACATCCTTGTGTTTCAGAATTTTTTTTTTCTAAAACACCTTTGTGTTTCAGAATTTTTTAGTTAAAGATAGCATCCTAAAATCTGTAACAAAGTTAATAACGATGTGCAATATCTTTATTATCAGTATTTTGTATGGAAAAATGAGTTAATAACTATGAGATTTTATTAAACAGACTAAA
>DYKL01000291.1 GCA_020722645.1 Acetofilamentum sp.
CATCTACTATTAAAGGCGATTTTATTCTCGACTTCTTCCTTGGCTCTGGCACAACCACAGCAGTAGCACATAAACTTGGTAGAAAATGGATAGGTATAGAGATGGGAGAGCATTTTTATAGTGTAGTTTTGCCGAGAATGAAAAAGGTCTTGGCTTATGATAAATCAGGCATTTCAAAAGAATTAAAAACACCCCGTCCTTCGGATACCCCTCTACAAGAGGGGAATTATCAGGGCGGTGGCTTTTTCAAATACTACGAACTGGAACAATACGAGGAAGCGTTGGCGAATTGTAAATACGAAGATGGTGATTTGTTTAATTCCCCTTTGGGAAAGGGGAGTCATTCCGAAGGAATGACGGGGTATTTAGCGGGCAGAAGCCCCTATCAGGAATATGTCTTTATGAAAGACGAAAAAATGCTCAAAGCGCTGGAGATTGATTATACAAATAACAAAGTTAAAGTAGAGTTAGATAAGCTCTACCCTAACATAGATATTGCCGAAACATTATCAAATCTTACAGGCAAATGGATTAAGAAGATAACACCCCTGACCCCTCTACAAGATGGGAATTTTGAGGTGGAGTTTGAGGATGGAACAAAAATCAATACAAAAGATCTGAATTATAAACTTATTAAACCATTAATATGGTGGGAGTAGTTATGGAAACAAAAAATAAATTCAAAAGAACCAGAGAAAAACTTTTCCCAGATGGTGCCAATTGGGTAAAGGTAGATTTTCATCTGCATTCACCTTTTGTGCATTCTTTTACTCTACCTTCTGGAGTTAATTTAGAAAAGGATATTGATAATTTGGTGGATACATATGTTGAAAAACTTGTAGATAGAGAAATTGAAATTTGTGCCATCACAGATTATCAACAGATACGAAAAGAATGGTTTCAAAATTTACAAAAAAAAGCCGCTGAGAAAGAAATTTATGTATTCCCAGGAGTGGAGTTATCAATTACAGCAGGGGTTGGTATTCATATTCTTTTTATTTTTGAATATGATGCCAATATAGATAATATCAATAATCGTTTGCGTTCTCTTCATAATAATCCAAATGAATATTTAATAAAAGACGATAGGAGTCACATTGATATTGAGTTACAAAATAAAACAATTATTGACGTTATTAATGAAATTAAAGAAAAATTTAGAGCTCTTGTTATATTGCCCCATCCAGAGGAAAAAAATGGATTTATAAAAGAATTTCAACCAAAACAAGCAGCTGAACATTTAAAATATGCAGATGCAATTGAACGCATTAGCGATGAGTATAAGAAAAAATTGATTTCAACAGGTCTCGATAAAAAATATTTTGAAAGGTTATCCATTATAGAAAATTCCGATCCAAAAAGTTTTGATGAAATAGGTAATAAACTGAGAAATGGCAGCAAAAGATGTACCTATCTAAAATTGAGCTCTGCATCCATTCACGCCTTTAAAATAACATTTCAAGACCCAAAGCTTAGAGTTAGGATATATGATAAACCAGAAATTAATATTGATAAAATTACATCTATCAAGATTGAAGGGAGCAATTTTCTCAAAAATGTGGAACTGAATTTCAATCAGGAACTTAATTCTTTTATTGGCGGACGAGGAGTTGGAAAGTCTGCTATTATTGAATCTATAAGATATTGCCTGGATTTACCAGTTTATTCTGAGCAATCTTTTCGTGAGGATTTTGTACCAAATGTGATTGGAAGCGGAGGAAAGATTACAATAACAATTCATAAAAAGTTTGGGGACATCTACAAACATTATGTTGCAGAAAGAATAATCGGCAAAGACGCAGTTATACAAGGTACTGAATTAACGCCAAAAGATATTTTTTATGGGAAACCACCCATCGTAATGGGGCAAAAAGAATTGTACCATCTATCCACAAATAAAGAATTTCAACTAAATTTAATTGATGAACTTATCGGAGAAGAGGTAAAACAAAAACAAAAGGAATTTGAGCTCAAAATTGATGAATTAAATAAAAATGCAAAAAGTCTTCTTTCGTTAAGGGAACAAATCAGTAAAAAAGAAGAATACGAACAGGAATTGAAAAATAAATTAGAACATATAAAAATCTTCGAAGATTTAGGGGTTGCCGAAAAGATGAAATTAAACACAGAACTCAACGAAGATGATAGTATCTTAAACCAACATGTTGAGAATGTTAAAGATAATATCTCAAATTTTGAAAATGCATTTTCTGAATTATTAGATTCTCTTAAAAATGCAAAAAATAGTTTATCAGCTGCAAAAAGCAAAGAAAAAGATATATTAATTAAAGCATCAAAAGTTTTTGAAGATTTTTATAATGAACTATTTCAAAAGCAAACAGAAATCATTCAAATTATTTCAAAACATAAGACTGAATTTGAAAATATTCAGGTTAACTGGAAACAAGCAAAATCCAAATACGATGCTGATATCAACAATATAAAAAAACAACTTTCAGCAAAAGAACTTTCACCTGATACATATGAAAGTTTAGTAAAAAGGAAAAGTCAATTAGAACTTTTGTTAAAAAGTTTCTCAAAAATAGATGAACAACTTAAAAATGCTCAAGCTACACGAAATAAGCTGAAAGAAGAATTATCACAAATTAGACATGAAATTTTTAAAATTAGAAAAGATAAAATAGATAACATCAATGAAAAACTCAAAGGCAGGGTAAAACTTGAAGTTGAATTTGAAGAAAATAAAGATAAGTTCAAAGAAAACTTTAAAAAATTACTTTCAGGTTCAAGGGTATCAAGTGATACAATTGATAATGTTATTAAATTTACTGGCATAGATGGTTTAGAAATTTCGAAAATTATTTCAGAGGGAAAATTAAAAGATAAGTTTAATCTTACCGATGCAATGGCAGAAAGAATCTATGATTGGCTTATGGATAATAAAAGAAAATTCTACGAATTAGAAACGTTGTTTCCTGATGATAAGATAAAAATTTCTCTTAAAGTTGATGATAGCAACTATAAAGATTTCGATAAACTTTCTGCGGGACAAAAAGCTACCGCTTTGTTGATATTATTATTTAGCCAAGACGATAGAATTTTCATAATCGATCAGCCGGAAGAAGACCTTGACAATAGATTCATTTATGATGATGTAGTTGCCATTTTGCGTAGTTTGAAAGAAAAACGACAGATTATTCTTGCTACCCATAATGCCAATATACCTGTATTAGGTGATTCCGAGCAAGTATTAGTGCTTGAATCTGATAATGAAAAGGGCTGTTTGATTAGAAATAGTGGATCGATTGATGAGTCTTCTATCACCGATGATATAAAAAATATTATGGAGGGTGGCGAAGAAGCTTTCCGATTAAGAATCAAAAAATATGGAGTTACCTATGAATGAAATTGAATTAAGAGAACTGATAATTAAAGGTGAAGGACACCATCTTGAGTTTAAACAAGAAGAAGAAAACAACAATGATTACGCAAAAGCCATAGTAAGTTTTGCCAATACAGATGGTGGAAAAATCCTTATCGGGATTAAAGATGATGGAACCATTGTAGGAGTATCTAATTCCGATTCAATAATGCAAAGAATAGGTAATATTGCTTACAATAACTGCGAACCACCTATCACTATTATTCAAGAAACAGCAAATATTAATGGTAAAATTATTGTTATTGTAAATGTTCCGAAAGGAACCCAGAGACCATACAAAACGAATAATGGAAAATATTATGTTCGTTCATCTAATTTATGTAGAGATGCTTCAAGAGAAGAATTATTAAGAATATTTCAATCATCAAAAAGTATATTCTATGATGAAGCTTCTGTTATTAATGCAGGAATTTCTGAATTTAACTTTGAAAGTTTTAAGAAATTTATCAATAATTATTTAACACTAGAAATCGAAGATGAAACAGATTTATTTAATTATGCTAAAAACTTTCATTTATTAGATGAAAATCAAATTTCCACTATTACAGGCATTCTCTTTTTTGGTAATGAACCACAAAAATTTTTACCACAAGCTCGAATCATTATTGCTGCTATTAATGGAACTGATATATCTATTGAACCATTTGATAAAAAAGAAATAAATGGGACAATACCCGAAATGATAGAAGATGTTGAAAAGTCTTTGAAAATCCATTTACAAACAAAACATGAAATCAGCGGTTTTGATAAAGAAATATTTGAAGAATTGCCTTTAACAGCCTTAAGAGAAGCCATTGTAAACGCAATTGCCCATAGAGATTATACTATAAATGCCCCAATTAGAATACTCATTTTTTCAAATAGAGTTGAAATTAGAAGCCCTGGTCTTTTACCAAATACTGTAACAATAGAAAGTATAAAAATTGGTGGTTCACATGTATTAAGAAACCCAAACATATACAACATGCTTGTAAAATACAAAATGGTCACAGATTTAGGAAGTGGTGTAAGAAGAATGATAAAACTCATTCAAGAACATACAGGAAAAGAACCTTTACTTGAAATGCAGCATAATGAATTTGTTGTAACAATTCAGAGGAATAATTGAAAAAATTTATGCAAAATCAAGAGCTTAAAAAAGGTGAAATTATAATTTACAAGTCCAAAG
>DYKL01000292.1 GCA_020722645.1 Acetofilamentum sp.
TTTGGTCTTTGGAGGTTCCTGTTTGACGGGTTCTGATTTCACCGGCTCTTTGACAACAACTTTTACTGTCTCTACTTTTACTGGTTGAGGTCGCGTTTTGACAATTTCCTTTTTTGTGGATGTAATGTTTGTATCAACATTCTCTGTTATTGTTGTATCCAAAGACATTTTTACATAATTGTTTTTTTCAACTGTGAATCGTTTTTCTATTTGAAATCTCAGAAATAAAACAATTGCTAAAACCAGAGAAACAATTAAAACACCTCCAATAATTAATGACTTGAAATTCACAGATGACTTTGCTGACTCATATTTTTCAATAAGTTTCTCCAATGGTTTCACATTGTATTTATTTTCCTTCCACATGGAGATTTTTTTAAAATATTTGTTCATAAATGTTCCTCTATTTGAGATCTATATTATCAATCTTCTTAAAAAGCTGGTTCTTCACCTTAGACAATGCCGAATTGACTGCCTCTGTTCTTGAACCGCCCCAGCAATCAGAATAATCGGTTGTGAAATCATCAACCACTGACATTGTTGCTATATTATATATGACACATTTATAGCACACATTTGCATAATACATTCCCATATCTTCTGAGACACTTCCTACACTCTTTACAGCTATGAGATAACTATATGGACCAATCACATCTTTATCAAATGCTTCAAGTTCTATGTTTCCGGATTTTGGCACAGAAAGTTTATATAAAAGGTATTGCTTTGTTTTTATTATGTCATTTATTGAACCATAAATAGAGGATGACATATCTGATGTCTTTGAAACAACTGAATTAACTGCTACAATAGCAATATTTTTAATGGGTTCTATTTCAATTGTCTTTTCAGGAAAATTCATTTTATTAAATTTTTCAGCCATAGAACCGTTTAGCTTATTTCCTATTATTTTTTCAACATCAATTTTGAATCTCATGACATAGACGGAATTGTCATTTTTTACACTTTTGTTTGAAACATTTATTTTACCATCGCTTGTTGTGATTGTATTTTCTTCAAACGCAATCCCACCGCCATTTTCCAGCTGTATTAACACGGGCATATTGGGAATGTTAAGCGTTTCATTATTCTCAGAATCAACAAACTTAAGTCTAATATCGGGTTTTATCATCAATTTACCTTCAAAATCATACTTTATAACATCATTATCAGTTCTGAATACCATAGATAAAAGAATATCATTAAGATTGCTCCTTATGTAATCATCCACCTGAATGCCTTTCAATTCGTTAAGATTTGACACCGTCATGGCAAGACCCGGGAAATAACTCTCCTTCTTATAGTAAATCCGTAATAACAACTCAAATGCTTTTCTAATGTTTTGCTCATTTATATAATTATATAATTCTGTAATTAGATCATTTATCTCATATACCCGTTCCTGTATTGTCTGTTGAATCTTTAATCTGAATTTCTGTTTAGGCACTTCAAGAAGTATATAGTATATTTTCTTCTGCTTGAAATCATAATTATCTTTTACTTCTATAAGAGTATCTATAGGTGAATTATAGACAAATTCCATCAGATATTTTGCATAATAACCATTTTCTTTTTTTTCTTCAATTGTCAATTCTTTGTTGAGCATCTTAACAAAATCACTTGCAATATTGTTGTAAAATGCATATTTTGCCTGCTTAATTGCTTCTGTCTTGGCAGAATCAATTTGATCCTCTGTTGAATATTGACAAGCTCCGACTTCATAGTAGAATTCGTTATCATTTGCTGGAGCCTGTTTTACCCATTTTGGTTCCGCCGATATTATGCACGAAATAATAAATATGGCTATTAATAAATTATATTTACTCATCTTTCCTCCTGCTAATTTGCAATGTTTCTAATTTACTCTTCAGAATGTTAGTTTCATTCTCTATATACCAGCCATTATTGTAGGGAAGAGTAATTCCATTGAAAGTTAGTTCATCAGTTTTGTCATTTATGATATATAACCTTTCTCCGTCTGTAGAGAGTGTAATTTTAGCAATTTGTGAAACATCAAGCAGTTTTTGAATACTCTTACTGATGGAACATTCTCTGAACAACAGCAAATAGGACTCCTTCTCTCCCTCAAACAACACTGATGATATATGTTTCTGTTCATCAGAAGCAATAGTTGCTTCATTCTCAGTATTTTTAACTGTATAGTTCAAACTTACAATGAGGTTGTATTTTTTTCCGAGAGAGATGACCTCACCATCTTCAAGACAGACCTCTGTAATTCGGCTTGTTCCTATGAATGAGCCGACAGAACTCTTTTCATCCCTGTAATAAAGTTTGCCGGATTTAATGTAAAAAGTTCCATGTCTTCTGCTGACAGAATGATACTCTGAAGGAACTATAAAATCCAATTCTGTGTTATTCGAACTTTCTCTTCCAATTAATGCTTCTCTTCCTATTTTAATATAAATCCTGTATTTGTTATCGCCTGATATAATGTAATGTTTTGACCTTTCATCAATCTCAGGCAAGAACTGTTGAACCTGATTAAAATTTCTCATTCCTATCAGTTCCTTTATTCTATTTTGATTCATATCCTGATAATTTTTAAGCTTTGCTTCAATTCTTTTTACAAGTTTTTCTGCATTTTTGTTCTCTGCAATATGTCTTTTGGCAACATTCAACATTTTCTCCATATTGTCTGCATTCATCGTTGTTTTTTCATCATCCAACATTTTTTCAATTTCCTTAATCTCTTCAAAAATCATCGCCGATTCTTCTGTTATTCTTCCATTCCGGTCTCCAATTAAATCTTTCACCTTCTTTTTTAATTCAATATAATTTTCTAACAGGCATAATTCGCTTTCATATTTTTTCATCAGTGTTACGAGATTCACAATCTCTTCTTTATCAAACATTGATTCAAGATACTTCAACTTCTCATTTCTTTTGTTTTCGGCATTCTGTTTTTCCTCTCTCTTTCTCTTTTCAATTTCAGGTTTTAGATAAATCTCAATCTCAAGATATAATTTTGAAGCATGTCTGTTCGTCTCTTTGTATTGTCTCAATATTTCAAAAATTCTCTCTATTTCAGTTAAATCGTTCGTTTTTTTAGCTTCAATAAATCTGTTTTTCATTTCATTGATTTCATCACTGACTGATGCATTTCTTTCATTAATGCTGTCATCAATTGCGCCAATTGCCAACTTTAATCTGGATTTTATCTCTTCATATTCATAACATTCCTTTATCAATTCTTCCTGTTTGAGGAACTTTACTGCGGCATCAGTTATTCTATTTTCATTTAATGCAATTTTAATATATGTAAATATTTCATTTATGATATTTTCTCTCTCTCCTTTTCCTTTAAAATCCTCAAGTTCCTTTATGTTTTTCTTAAGATTGTTTAATTTTTCAATATTATCCTTTGCTTCAGGTATTGCTTTATATTTTTCAAGCTCAAGTTGCAGACAGCGTGCCTCTTCTAAATTGTTTTCAGAAATTGTTTTTTCTACTTTCCTTGAGATAAGAAGCACTCTCTCGGCATTTTCAGCCGCTTCTTTTGAAAACTTATCTCCGATGAAGAGTTTTATTCTTGATTTAATTTCATTCAGTTCAGGCGAATTGGGATGAAAATAGAGCGCCTGCTGTATTTTCAGTACAGATGCAACATATTTTCTCTCACTCATAAGTAAGTTTATTTCATCCACATAGTTTAGCACTTCTCTATCAATATTCTGATGCTTTAGGAAGAAATAAATCGCATACATTGTTAAAAGAATAAATATCCCTATCAAAGTAAAAATGAAAATTCTTAGTTTCATGTATTTGGAAGATTGTCTTTCTATGAAAGATGGGGAATATACATTTAATTTCTTCACATCAGAAATATTTACAGAGATATTTTCGTTCCTCGCATTGCTAAGCTTTGCTACTGGAACAAAACTCGCCGTGAATGAATATAAATTTGTGATTCTATCAAACTCGTAAGTTATTTTAATGCTATAATCCGGAGCAATCTTCGCAAATGATTTATCTATAGTATTTTTTAGTTCATTCATCTGATCGCGAGAAAATCCATTTTTTTTCAAAATAATATCTTTTTTCAACATATCATTGTATGTTTGCATTAGTTTTTTTCTTTCTTCTTCAGAAATGGTAAAGTTTATGTTGTTATCAAGTAGTTTTTTATAAATATGTGCCTGAACAGTCGAATTGATTTCTTCGTTTTCACCTTTCACAATTGGTATGGAAAAAATTTTCGAGCTGTCTACAGCTTTTATTTGTACTGCAATTGAATCTCCTAATTCCATCAGGGGTTTTATAAAAAAGTCATCTATAGACGGTAAATTTCCAAATAGAGTAAAATGAATTTTATTTGAAGCATTTTTGTTTGTGTTGAATTTTTGATTTTTAACCTGATTGCTGTTTTGGGAAATTTCAGTTTGTGAATATATAAATATTGAAATTATAAATATAATTATCAAATAAATAGATTTTAGTTTAACCATTTTTTCTACATTATTTTTCATTTTTTACTCTTCTTCTGTCATTGCGAACGCCTTGCTCGGCTTTCATACCTCTAAGTGCGGCAATCC
>DYKL01000013.1:0-18750 GCA_020722645.1 Acetofilamentum sp.
AAGCAAGTGAACTTGCATTACCAAATTCGCAACTGAAGTTGCTGAACCGGAGCAAGTGAACTTGCATTACCAAATTTGAGACTGAAGTTGCTGAACCGGAGCAAGTGAACTTGCATTACCAAATTCGCAACTGAAGTTGCTGAACCGGAGCAAGTGAACTTGCATTACCAAATTCGCGACTGAAGTTGCTGAACCGGAGCAAATAACTTTGCATTACCAAATTCGCGACTGAAGTTGCTGAACCGAAGCAAGTGAACTTGCATTACCAAATTTGAGACTGAAGTTGCTGAACCGGAGCAAGTGAACTTGCATTACCAAATTCGCGACTGAAGTTGCTGAACCGGAGCAAGTGAACTTGCATTACCAAATTCGCAACTGAAGTTGCTGAACCGGAGCAAGTGAACTTGCATTACCAAATTCGCAACTGAAGTTGCTGAACCGAAGCAAGTGAACTTGCATTACCAAATTCGCAACTGAAGTTGCTGAACCGGAGCAAGTGAACTTGCATTACCAAATTCGCAACTGAAGTTGCTGAACCGGAGCAAATAACTTTGCATTACCAAATTTGCGACTGAAGTTGCTGAACCGGAGCAAGTGAACTTGCATTACCAAATTCGCAACTGAAGTTGCTGAACCGGAGCAAGTGAACTTGCATTACCAAATTCGTGACTGAAGTTGCTGAACCGGAGCAAGTGAACTTGCATTACCAAATTCGCAACTGAAGTTGCTGAACCGGAGCAAGTGAACTTGCATTACCAAATTTGCGACTGAAGTTGCTGAACCGGAGCAAGTGAACTTGCATTACCAAATTCGCAACTGAAGTTGCTGAACCGGAGCAAGTGAACTTGCATTACCAAATTCGCAACTGAAGTTGCTGAACCGGAGCAAGTGAACTTGCATTACCAAATTCGCAACTGAAGTTGCTGAACCGAAGCAAGTGAACTTGCATTACCAACGTTGAGCAAATAAATTTGCATTACCATCTTTCAATGTAAAAACACCGTTGAAACCTTAGCGGGAAGACTGATTTATAATGAAGTTATTGTATTCGTAAATCAGTGCTTTGTAGAACATTTGGGCTACTATTTTTGCACCTTGAGGAGTAAAATGTATAAAATCGGATTCGGCAAGTGGTGGTTCGTGGAAAACCCAGCTAGGCATAGAGTTTTCGCCACCCATTGCTTCATACATATTCCAAAAGCCGCATTCATTTTGAAATGTAACTTTTTTCATTTCTTCAATCAAAAAAGGCAATAAAGGACGGGTAATATAATTATTTTTGTTTTTTTCGGACATATCAGCCGGACCTATAACTATAATTCTTGCATTTGGAGCAATGTTTTTTAGATATTTCATCTGACTGCTTAGATAAGAGCAATATTTCATAATATTTGCACTATCCCTGCCGATAACATTTCCGCCAAATTGTAAAAGTATTAATTTGACATTCATAGCATTATACATTTGTCCGGTTAGAGATAAATCCATCAATCCGAAAAATGTACCGCCTGAACCTCTTATCGGTAGGTTATCAACCATTACTCCCGAAGCACTTTCAAAAGAATATCCGTAAATTTCGGGGCTTGTGTTACCCGAATAGTAAATTTTTAAGCTTTTAGGTGACGAAGGAAACGACCATGTTTTTATTTTTAGGCAAGAGTCAGCCGGTAATACATCTGAAATTTCATTGTCTGAGTCATCAGTTATTGTGATATTTACGGGCGTTTTGTTGTAACCGTAAAAAAGTTTAAATTCGCTGAAATATCTTGCACTTGAATAGGCAAGGGGAGAGACTTCAAATTGAATCCAAGCTTCATTTACTGCATCAGTTGAGTCTAAAACACTTTTGAACATTGAGAAGGAAGTTGTAATTCCGAATCTTTTGTGTCCAATAATTGTGTCGCGTTGAGGGAATACTTTGTATCTGTACCAGTTGTCAGAATATGTAACAACAAGAGGAAGATTAAAATCAAAAGCCTGAATACCTGAATGAAAACCTGAGCCTGAGCCTCCGAATGTACTTTGCAGTTTCATTCTGATGTAATCGGTCATTCTGTCCACTTCAATTTGAGAATCACCGTAGTGCAGAATGTGGATTTTTTCACCTGTTGATTTCATTTGGGCAAAAGTAAGAAACAGATTGTCAAGAAGAGTGTCGCAACCTTTTGCAAATTCAATTTTTTGAAGAGTGCTATCCACACTTATTTGTATAGGTTTATAAACAACAAGAACAGAATCAATATAAACAGAATCATAAATTTCGTTTTCGAAAAAAGATACAGAATCTTCTTCTATCTGGTTGTTTTCTAAAATATTTGTTATATCTTTATTTTTTACCGGATTCAGAAATTCATCCCAAGTAATAAAATTAATAGTAAAATTTTCACCTACTTTAATGCCGTTTTTCGGAAAAGCTAACATTAATAAACCTAATCCGGTAAGTATTATTGTAAAAAAAACAAGTATTTGTTTGGGTTTCATCTGTATGTTTCAAATTTAATGTAATTATAATAACTTTTTACTCTTTTTTAGATTTGTAATCATTATTGTCCGAAACGGAGTGAGTTATTATATCAAATTTTTATAAGAAGATCAATTACAAAGACAAATTGTCTTTTGTGAGATATTCTGTTTTTTTTTACTCAAACAGTCATATTGGAAATATCTTGCTTGAACTTGTCCTGTAAGGATCTTATCATTTACAAAGTGCAATTAATTGAACAATGTGATTTTATAGTCACATTACTTATAATCCAAATAAGTTGCTTCCAGCAGGACGATGGACATGTGTTATTACTCTGTAGTCATTTTTATGAACTTTTTAATAATATTTAATCATAGTTATCAAACCAATAAAAAGGTTTCGGACAATAGTAATTTGTAATTCGAAAATAAATATAAATCAAACATTTAAATGCATTTGGATTTCAAATCCGAATGAGCTGTAGTTATCGAATTATTTGTTTTAATAAACTTTCCAAAAATAGAAAAGAAATTACATTGAGACAAAAATTTTTACATAAAAACACAATCAAAAAATCAAAAAACAAAATTATATAACAAAGATTTATTGATTGATAAAATGAGAAAATTGACATTTATTGAGTTAGATTAAATTTGTGATAATAAATGTAATGTGAGAAAGTTTTTTGCAACATATTTTTTTATCCTTTTATTTTTAAATATAAATTCACAGGTAAATCGGACAATAACTGCTGAATTTTCTGATCTTAAAATAAAAATTGACGGTTATCCTATAGATTCATCGTGGCAGGAAATTGCTTATGAGTCTGATTTTGTTCAGTTTGAACCATATAATAATGCCAATCCTACATCAGAGACATTCATAAAGGTTTTGTACGACAATCAAGCTGTTTATGTTCTTGCATATTGCCAAAGTAATAACAAATCAGACTATTATACAATTTTAAGCCAGAGAGACAATTTCGGGCAGGCTGATTATTTTGGTTTTTATATAGATACCTACAATACAGGATTAACAGGCTACGGTTTTTTTGTTACTGCTGCCGGTGTTCAGGTAGATGTTAAAATTGATAATAATTCTCAAAGTTACGATTGGGATGAAGTTTGGTACAGTCGGGTAAACTTAACAGATTCGGGTTATTATGCTGAAATAAAAATTCCGTTTTCGGCAATTCGTTTCCCAAAAAAAGATGAACAGATTTGGCGTATCAATTTTTACAGAAACATACAGAAAAATAGGGAAATAAGCACTTGGAATTATGTTGATAACCAAAAAACAGGTATTTTGAATCAATTAGGTTATTTAGAAAATATTCGTATAATAAATCCGCCTTTGAGACTTTCTTTTATGCCTTATTTGTCTTCTTATGTCCAGAAATACACAAACAGTCCGGTTTTGGGAAAAAGTTACAACGGAGGTATGGATTTTAAATACGGAATCAATGAGAGTTTTACAATTGATATGATGCTTATCCCTGATTTCAATCAGATACAATCAGATGAGCAAACGCTTAATTTATCGCCTTATGAGACTTATTATGACGAAAAAAGATATTTTTTTACCGAAGGTGTAGAAATCTTCAATAAAGGGGATATTTTTTATTCAAGACGAATTGGCAAAGAACCCACAAAATATGATGATGTAGAAGGACTTTTGAAAGTTGGCGAGGTAATAGTAAAAAATCCGCCAATTACTCAAATCTATAATGCGACAAAATTTTCTGGTAAAACAAACAAAGGTTTGGGGATAGGTTTTCTTAACGCTTTTACAGGAAGCACTTATGCAGAAATTCTTGATACAAGCAACAATTTAACCAGAACAATTTTGACGGAACCTTTTTCAAATTATAATGTTATTGCCTTAAACCAACCGCTTCCGAATAATTCATATCTAAGTTTGACAAATACAAACTTTTCATCTTTCGGACGTCACTACAGTTCTTTTGTAACAGCACAGGAAGGTTACATAAGAAACAAATCTAACAGCTGGGCAATTTTTGAACAAGCCGCTTTAAATCAGATAATTAATGATACAATGCCTACAGACAGAGGCTTTTGTTATAAATATGCAATTTACAAAACAAGCGGAAAATTCAGGTTATTCTTTTCTCAGGTTGTTTACAGCAGTTCTTATAATCCAAACGATTTAGGTTATCTGCGACAAAATAATTTAGTAACAAATACATTGAATTTGTCTTATAATATTTTGAAACCCTTCGGATATTTTTTGAATTGGAAAAATTCTCTGGTAATCAAACAACAAAGTTTATTCGATAGTTTAAAATATATCGGCACTGATTTGACATATACATCTTCGACAAAATTAAAAAATAATACTACTTTTGGTTTAAGTTTTAACATAACACCAGACGAAGTTTATGACTATTTTGAACCAAGAGTTCAGAATAAATTTTACGTCAGAGAACCGATACAAAGCTTTTCTTCATGGATTTCAACTAATTACGCAAATCCTTTTGCAGTTGATTTTATCGGCTCGTTTTATTATGCAAGAATTGATGAAGATGCACAGAACGGATTCAGTTTTTTGTTTTCTCCAAGGCTTAGGTTTTCAGAGAAGGCATTTTTTATTTATTCTTCTGAATTTGTTTTTGATTATAATAATATAGGATATGTTGGTAAAAGTCAAATAGTTGATTCTGTTTTTTTTGGAAAAAGAAATATTCAAAACAGAACAAATACATTAGAATTTGAGTACATTTTTTCAGAAAATATTTTTATGGGTATAAAACTTAGGCATTACTGGTCAATTGTTGATTATTTCCAATATTATACATTAGCGGACAACGGGAAATTATATCCATTGTTATATAGTTATCAATATATTGATAATCAAGATATTAATTACAATAATTTTACTGTAGATGTTGTTTTTAGGTTGTTGTTTTCTCCCGGAAGTGAATTTTCAATTGTTTACAAAAAACAGATAATTTCCAGTTCCGATGACTTAATGTACGATTATTATGATAATTTCGAAAAAATGTATTTTGATTTTGCACATCTGAACAGTTTTTCATTCAAGTTTATTTTTTATCTTGACTACAACACTTACAGCAACATATTAAAAAAGAGGAAATGATAAACAAAAATATTGAATTGTTAAAAGAAAAAGAATATAATTTAATTACAGTTTTAGGACCGACAGCTGTTGGAAAGACAAGATTTGCTGCATTATTGGCTAATGAGCTTGAAAGTGAAATTATCAGTGCAGATTCCCGTCAGATTTACAAATTAATGGATATAGGCACAGGCAAAGATATTGAGGATTATTTTGTAGATGGTAAAAAAGTTCCGTATTATTTAATCGATATAATTGATGCCGGCGAAAAATATAATCTTTTTGAGTACAGAAAAGATTTTTTTGATGTTTTTGAAAAGATTTTGAAATCAAAAAAAAATATTCCGATAATGTGTGGTGGTACAGGTTTATATTTGGAAAGTATTATAAAAAATTATGAGCTTGCAGAAGTTCCACAAAACAATGAATTAAGGTCTGAATTAGAAGGTAAGAGTCTAAAGGAATTGGAAAAAATTTTAAGTTCTCTGAAAAAATTGCATAATACAACCGAAATTGATACACCCCAAAGAGCTGTCAGAGCAATTGAAATTGAATTATTTAAACAAAAAAACAAACCGGTTGGTTTTGATTTTCCCAAAATCAAATCAATTAATATTGGAATCAAGCTTGACAGAGAAAAGCAGAAACATAAAATAACAAAACGTCTGAATGAAAGATTGGAAAACGGAATGATACAAGAAGTTCAAAATCTGTTGGATTCGGGTGTCAGTTCGGAGGTTTTAATTTATTATGGTCTGGAGTATAAATTTATAACTTTGTTTTTGTTAAATAAAATGCCTTTTGACGAGATGAAAGAAAAATTGAATATTGCAATTCATCAGTTTTCAAAAAGGCAAATGACTTGGTTTCGTAAGATGGAAAGGCAAGGAATTAAAATATATTGGATTGACGCAGAAAAAAGTTTTGAAGAAAAATATAGTCAGTTCGAAGAGATAATAAAAAAAGCGGAATAATCCGCTTTTTTTTTGCATTATAATATTTTATGTAAAATTCATAAGTTTTCCTTCGCGAGGATTAATTGTCATAACCGGAATTTTAGCTTCGTTTGCAATAATTTTTTGTTCACTTGCTCCCATAACATAGTCAAAAGTACCAATGTTTTTGGTTGTCATTATTATAATCATAGAAGCATCAATAACTTGTGCAAATTCGATAGTTTTATCAGCTAAATTACCTTTTGAACCAAGTTTGTTTATTTCGTAAGTAATACCTTTGCTTTCTAAGTATTCAACAGCAACTTTGATGTTGCTCATAATACTTTTTTTAGCAAATTTATCTTGTTCGTCAACATAAACCAAGTGGAATTTGCAATTGAACATAACCCCGATAAAGTGCATCCAAATAAGTTTTTCTTTGTTTTCTTGTTTAAAGTCAACAGGAACAACGATGTCGTTAACTTCTCTTTCTTGTGGTGGTGCCTGCACAACAATAAAAGGAGCTTTTGAGCCGGTGATAACTTTCAAAGCCCAACTTCCTGTAAGTTTTTGCATACCTTTAATACCGTGAGTTCCCATTATTGCTAGACTGGCATCAGTTTCTTCAATTAAATCGGTAATTGTAGAAAAGATATTTCCTTCTTTAACAATTGCGTGAACGGGACGACCAAATTTTTGTTTGATTTCTTCGATTTTTTCGTCCATTTTTTTCAAAGCAGGTTCAATTTCTTTTGACTTTGCAACGATGTGAACAAGTGCAATGTCTTTACCGGAAATTGCAGAATAATTTAAAGCATGCTCAAGTGCAAATTCTGCTTTGTCCGAAAAATCCCAAGGAACAATGATAGGGTTTTTATATTCGCTCATAATATTTGTTTTAAAATTTTTGCTAAAACTAAAATATTTTTTTGAAATAAAAAATTTTATTGCATAAAATGTGCCTTTTTTTTGATAAAAGGCATATTTTTGATTAAATTAGTTATTTAATTGAAAAACAATAGGTACGGAGAACCACACAGGGACGGGTCTTCCGCCTTGTGAACCCGGACTGAAATCCGGAAGCATTTTGACAACACGAACTGCTTCTTCATCAAGAAGTGGGTCAACTCCGCGTGTTATTTGAACTTCACCAACTTTTCCTGTTTTAGTAACAACAAATCTGACATAAACAGTACCTTGAATATCATTTTCGGCAGCTAAATCCGGATATTTGATATTCTGAGCCAAAAATGTACGAAGTGCTGTTTCGCCTCCGGGAAACTCAGGCATTTGTTCTGCCCAGATAAGAGGTTCTTCTTCAACCAAAACTTCGTCATGAAAATCAACATCAGTAAAAGTAATTTCAGTTTCGTCATCAATTTCGGTGTCGAAATCAAAATCCTGAAGTTCAACATCGTCATTAACAATTTCAAGTACTTCAGATAATTGTTGCTGTGGCGGTGGTGGCGGAGGTAATTCTACATCTTGACGAGTAACGGTTGCTTGTTCTTCTTCAACAAAAGAATTGTTGTCGCCTTCTAAATCTGCTATCTGTACATCAGTTTTGGTGATGCCGATTACTATAAACACAATAATCAGTGTTAATGCTAATCCTGATAGCATAAAAGTGCCTCGAAGTTTTTCGAGATTTGCTTTTGGGTTCTTTTTAATTTCCATAATTTTTTTTATATAAAAGTACGATAAAAAATAATTTCGTGGGTTATTTTGATTAAAAATTTAACTGTTTTTAACATCAACAAAGATAAAAATAATTTGAAACATTAAAAATTTTTTTTCTGATTTTGATTTTAATTTCGTTTAAAACCTTAAATCCGTAAGTCCATACTTATATATCTGAAATTCAGCCAGGTGAAAACACCTGACTGGTGCAAACTACATGTTGCAGGTGTTTTCACCTGCAACCACTTACGAAAAGACTTGCGGATTTAAGGTAAAACATAATTATCTATTTCCTTGTGTCTTTTTAAAACTATTGAAAAATGAAAATATTTTTGTCGTTTTTCATAGTAAAGTCAATAGTTTTGAAAGATGATTCTATTGAGTAGATGTCTGTTTTTGAAAAAAAAGTGATTTTTTTTGTTTCGCCGGGAATTAAATCAAAAAAATTATCACTTAATGTGCCTGTTTTTTCTGTATAAACATAAACGTTTTTTGCAAGATAATCAGTTGTTAATTCTATTACATAGCCATCTTCTACAACATAAAACTTTTGTTTGATATTAGGTTTTTTAAGTTTAAGGAATTTGTCATCGGTAAAATAGTAATATTTTTCGGAGTATAATTCTTGATTAAGGTAAATATCAATCTTGAAGACACAAAAATTTCTACCTGCTTTTGAAAGTTCACTTCCAATGTTAAAAGAAAAATATTTTTTCGATTTTAAAGTTTCAATGTTTTGGTTTAAGATGTTTCGTCGCCAAAGTATATTACCATCAAATGTGTAAAGTTTAAAATAAAAGTCAAATTGTAAATCATTATTAAAGTCAGAACGCACATCAATATTTACCCAGCCTTTTTTTTCCGTAACTCTGACTTGTAATTTTGACAAGGCATTTTTCAGACCAAACATTTTTCCTTTCCAGTAACCTTTGTAATCAACTGCGGAATAAGAAATAATCGGATTATAGTCATTGTATAAACCACAGTTGAATCCGGTATAATTATTGTCAAAGCGACATTCGTTTAAAGTTTTTTGATATTCTTGTGCTGAAAAACATTGATTTAAATATATAAAATTATTAAAATCCTGTGGTATTTCTGAATAGTTACTTAGAGCATTTTTTATAAGTGCCGTAGCATTGTATGGTTTCTGGTGTGCTTTTATAACTTTGGAATCTGTATGTCTGTTATTTGGTTGAGTAAAAGTCCTGATTGTCAGTATATTTGGATATTCAGGAGTTTTTTCTTTAATTTTTTTGATAGATTTGAAATTCATATTTTCAAAATACATCAAATTACTATTTTGGCTGATAGTTTTGGGAATTAAATCTTTAAAAATATAATTGTTAGTTTGATATATAATTAAGGAATCTTCGGAACTATAGTTTAATTTGTTTTTGTAGTATGCATATTGTTCGTTTATGTTGTTAGAACCAGACCAGAAAGCAATGCAAGTATGTTTTCTTAATTTAGATGTAATAAAATTAATTTCGTTTTCGATATTTTTAAGGAAATGTTCAGAACTGTCAATAATTTTGCAGGGAAACATAAAATCCTGCCATACAAGTATTCCTGCTTTATCTAATGCATCATACAAAAAATGTTGTTCATAGATTCCTTTTTCAGAAATTCGGAGCATATTAAAATTTGCTAATTTCAGGTCTTGTGCAACTTTAATGTAGTTTTCCTCTTTTGTTAGGTTCCAGAAAATATCTAAAGGTAAATATTCAATAATTTTAAGAGTAACTGGAACATCGTTAAGTTTCAATAAAAATGAATTGTTCAAAGTGTCAATTGATATTTTTTTAATACCGAACAATACTTCGTTTTCTGCAAGTACTTCTTCATTTTTTGTAAAAGTTGATTTTAGATTATATAAATAAGGTGTTCCTAAATCGTGAGACCACCATAACTGAGGATTTGTTATTTCAAAATCAACTTCATAAGAGTGAGTTCCTTTGTCAATATTTATTTTCTTATTTGTCAGGTTAATGTTTTTGTATCGGATAGTCAAGTTAATATTTGTGTTTATGTCAGATTTGATTAGGTAAGTTGCTTTTATTTTTGCATATTTTTCTTTTTCTAATTCTACAGTTTGAAAAAAGACATCTTCAACTGTTAAGTCTTCCCATTTTTTTATAACAACATCTTTCCAAAATCCAAGCGGAATGTAGTAAAAACCCATTGTTGTATCAGTAAAATATCTTGCAATTCTGAACATTTCAAAACCTTTAAATGGTAGTTTAACATCAGAGTTATTGTTTAAAGTTTCATTTGTTTTTTTTATGTTTTCAAACTTAATATAAATAATATTTTTACCTTTTACAACAATATCCGAAATATCTGTTTTCCATTCTATAAACATATTATCTGTTTTAACAATAAGGCTGTCATTTAGATAAACATCAGCTACTCCGGTTATGCCTTTTAAAATTAATTCATAATGCTCATTTTTTAATTCATTACTAACTTGAAAATATGTACGGTATTCCCAATTCACCGTATCTATCCATTTATTGTTCAAAAATTCCATTTCATAATACAGATTATACATTAGAGTATCACGCTGTAAAGAAGTATGAATAGCATCAGGCACATAAGTTTTCCTCCAGATATTATCAACTCCTTTGTAATGCCAGGTTACAAGTTTTTCAATGCTGTTTTCCTTTTTATCGTCTTTGCAATTAGAATTCAAAATAACTGATAAAAATATCACAAATAAAAAAAAGTGTTTATTTTGCATAAAAAATATTATATTTGCTAAAAAATGAGTTTCCCATACACATATAAATCAATTTGTGAAACCGATTTATCACCAAAAAAAATTTTTATAAAATTAGAGAAAAATTTTGAGAGTAAAAAGTTAAGAAATTTAATTTTTTTTCAGAACAAGATAAATTTTGATATTGAAACAGGTTTATTTGGATTAAAAACAAATGTTTCATTAGAATTTAAACTTGAAAAAACAGGATTTTATTATGAATTTTCGTTGTTAAATTTAATAAAAGCAATAATTGTCCTTATTATTATCAGTGCATTCATTTTTAAAAGTATAACTAATTTGTTAATTTATCCTACAATTGGTGTTTCTTTATTGTATTCTATTGTAATTTTTCATATAAAAACCAAATTAGAAGATTTGTTTTCAGAATTTTATGAAAATTATTCAAAAGCTGAAATATTAAGCGAAAACCAAAAAAAATGGATGCAAAATCCTGATGTTTGTCCCGGCTGTGGAGAAAAACTGATACCGGAAGATGCTTTTTGCCCCGAATGTGGTTTAAATTTGAGTAAACATCGAAAAGCAAAACCCGATAAATCTTCCAGAAATGCGTATTTCGATTTTAGAATAGAATATTCGGGAATTACGAATAATGAATGATGAATAACGAATGATGCAACAATGTAACAATTTAGCAATGCAACATGCAACAATTAAACAATTTTCTTACTGCCAAATTATAAAGTCGTAATTTAAGTTTTCTCGTCTGTTTGTCGGATTTTGTTTCCCTTTGGTCAGTTCGCTGACAGTTTTCATCACATAAACCTGCAGTTCGGAAATCATAACTTTTCCGTCTTTGTTACTGTCCGCTTTTTTTGACATCAAACCGTTAATCAAAACATAAGTAAAAACACCGTTCTGGATTTTTTTGCTTTCGTAAGCATATTCCTGTCCGCCTGCCGAAGAGATAATAGTTGTTCCGGATCCTCTGCGTAAGTCGGCAAACATCATTTTCATTATTTCAAGAGAACTTTGAGAGCCGAATTTCGGAATTTCGCCGGTTTGAATATTCCAAAGACTTCTTTCTCCGTAGCTTTTAGCTTCATCGTTGATTATTACCGCACCTGTTTGGTTGTCGTCTTGGGTATCTTCGTCAATTTCGCCGGAATGACAGGCATCAATAAATACTATTTTTCGTCGGGCTGGAATACTGTCAAGTAAATCCACAAATTCGTCGTATCCGACTATTGAGTTGAAAAAATTATAATAATCAAAGGTATAAGTAGTCAGAAAATAATTATAATCTTCGTCTAACAATCCGTGTCCGGCGAAAAACAAAATAACTTGGTCATCAACTTTTGTTTTTAGAAGTTCGTTTTTTAGTGCCAGAATATTTTCACGGGTAGCTTGTTCATTTGTGAGTTTTATTGGAATTATATTGCTGAAAGCTTTGTTTTTTGAGCTGAACAGATTTATTATGTCGTTTGCGTCTTTTTCTGCGTAGTCCAAATTTAGAGTTGTATCTAAATATTTTGAAATTCCTATTGAGATAATGTATAAATCCGAACTGACTTCATTTTCACATACGATAGAAAATGATTTTTTTAAAGATTCTAAGCCTTGCTCGTTGATTGCAGTAAAATCAATTTTGTTATGTCCGTTACTGAGTGTAATTTCTATACTATCGGAATATTCTTTTTCATGTAAATGTCTTATTGACTTACCGTTAGTTCCGTAAACCGGAACACTGTTTACCCACACATTTATTCGGTCTAAATTGAAAGACTTGTCATAAGCCGAAATTTTTAAATCCAAAGTTTTATCTTCTGTAGAAATAGGTATTTCGTTGATATTATCAATATTTACAACCGGGATATTGATTTTTACGTCAGAAATATTTGAGAACCCCATTTTAGTGAGTCTTTTTTTGTATGCTTTTCTGTAAATTTCTATTTCTTCTGGACTTGTGTATGTCAATCTTGATAAAACAGTATCAGGACGATTAAATTTTATATCAAACTGGTCAAAAGTGTATAAGTTTTTTTCGTGAATAAAACTAATATATTTCATTGCTCCTTTTGTCGAATAGTAATAATTGTTTGGTGCAACATATATGAAGTCATTGTTGTCAAAAGCTGCCAGACTAACAATCGCTTCGCCTGTTTCAATATTCCAGAATTTTATAAGTCCATCGTAACCTACAGTTGCAATATAATTATAAGGTGAGTTGAAATTCAAATCTGAAATTTCAGTCTGATGTTGTGTGTTTATCTTAAAAATCTGCTTTTTTTCTTTTAAATTGTACAAAATTAAGTTCCTATCATTGTCTATAAAAGCAATTAAAGTTTCTGTGTCCGAAAAGTCAAGCGGTGATTTGCCGATAAAAGAGTCAATCAAATTTTGAGTTGATGTTTCGTAAAGTTTGATAATTGTATCTTTTTCTGAAACAAGGTAAAAATACTTTGAATTAGGACTAAATCCACCTGTTTCGTAGTCTCTGTCGAGTAAAATAGATGTTATTTTTTGTTGAATTGTCAAATCCCACAAATCACAAACCCTATTGTACTGTGTAACATTAAAAGCTATTAAAAATTCACCGTCAGGACTGATATTTGAAAAATAGACATCGCCTTCTATTGAGAAAGTAGTTTTCAGCGGCAATTTGTCAGTTTTAATTTTTTTCTTTTCAAAAATTTGAGCCGAACTTGTTGAATAAAGATAAAAATCTGCTGAATAAACTTTTTGTCTGTCTAAAATTTTTTCGTGGTTAAGCAAAGAATATTCCTGCAAATGAGTAGCGTTATAGTTCACTTGCATCAGATTTAGAGTATCAGAAACAAAAAATTGACGGTATGTGTTTTTTTTCTTGTTTTTAATTTTAATAGATTTTCCCAAATCCTGAATATTCCAGATATGTACTTTTTGAGATATGTTTTTTATGTTGTCATTTTTTCGGTCAATTTTGTTCAGGTTGTAGATAAGGAAAATTTTATTCGGATTAATTTCATAGAAACTGTTCTGCGAGCTGTATTCGTAAGAATAATATTTTTGCAGGAAAGTTCGCTCAGGTGTTTCTTTATAAAGCATTTGTCCCTTATTTGACAAGTTCCAGATTCTGTTGCTGCCGTCGTTGTAAGTAAGGAACATATAATTTCCGTCTTTTGAAAATGAAAGGGACGTAATACTGTTTGCTCCACCTTGAATTGTTTTAGTCTCTGTGAATTTATCCAAGTTCCAGATGATGATTTTACGGTCTTTACCTGCACTTGCGGCATATTTCCCATCAGTTGAAACCGTAACACAAGTTGGTTCTTTGGTGTGAGCTTCAAGAATTGAGATTCTTTTACCGGTGTTTTTGTCATAAACATAAATCAAATTGTCTCTGTTAGCGGAAATGATATATTTATCGGTAGTTTGAACATCGTTAAAAGCGTCCCAAAAATTATTTGCCTGCAAAGTGATTTTTTTATCAGATTTTGAATTTATTTGTCGTTTTTTTATAACTCCATTATCTCCTGCTGCAATTATATGATTTTCTTTGCCACTGAAAATCAAAGAATTAGTTTTTAGTTTAAACTTACTCAACTCTTCGTTGTAAATCAGATTATAAATGTAGAAATGTTTTTCTCTTTTGCCGCCGAAAGCCAAAAAAGAACCATCGTCGCTAAAATCAACGGTTGTGAAATATTTTTTTGCTGTATAATTAAGCGTTGTTTCGTTATTTGTCAGTAAATCAATTATATATACGGATTTTGAAACATAAGCTAATTTGTTTCCGTCGGGACTAAAAGCAATGTCTTTAACAGGCATATCAGTCTCAAAACTTTTGATAATATCACCTTCGGGATAAGTCCAAATTATGATTTTGCCGTCATCAGAACAAGATGCAAATTTTTTTTCATTAGGGTGAATTGCAATGGCATTTACGACCTGCTCGTGTCCGACAATCAGCTTCATCTGCATAAAAGAGTTCATATCCCAGATGATAATTTTATTATCAGCACCGCTTGATATTATGTATTCATTATTTCCGCAAAATTCAATATCAGTAATTGTAGTAGAATGACCTGTTTGTATGCTCAATTCCTGTGAAAACATAATTTTGTCCTGAATTAAAACAGACAAAAAAATCAGAACGGCTGATATTTTTATATAAGTTTTCATAATTGATGTTTTTTGTTACTTTTTTCCCATGCTTTTGAATGGGTTTTAACTTCAAAATCTTTAGTTTTTGTAATTAAATTGCCGTTTTCATCAAATATCAGCAATAAATTGTCTAGATAAACAAAGTACAAATATTGTGAATGTTCGTAATTATAGTAATAATCAAAGTTATTGAACGTGGTGATATCATAATTTGCTCTGATATATGACCGAATAGTTTCCGGTAAATCTTGAATGTTAGACCCGCCGGCATAAATTACAGTTTTGTTAATGTCCATTTCAACATACAGACCCTCTGCAAATTCCATAGCATAAATCTCGCTATTTTCTCTGTAAATGTAATAAGCAGTTACTAAGTTGCAACTTTCAAATTTTTCATCAATGCCATTTATAATTTCAGCCGGAATTTCTTGAATACTAATATATCTGTACAAACTTAAAAGATTTCCGCTTGTATCAATTTCGATATCTGTATCATCAATAAGATTTATATAGTAATAACTGCTGTCTGTACAGATTGTTTGAGTTATTTTGACAATATCTATATTGTTAAACTCTGAATTTAAGTAGTTTAAAACAGCATCAGAAATGTCTTCGAGTTTTAAACCGTAATATACAGTTGAATTTGGTGTTGTTTGGTTATAAAAAAATAGTTTTATATTTTTACTCTGATATGTCAGATAAATATTTATTTCGGGATTTTCTAGTGCATCGAAATTTGTAACAGTGTTTATAATTGCATTAGGAAAATTTGAGTTAATGTAATCTATTATTCCTTGTGGCAACGAATTAAAATCGTAGTCGTAAACCATTGAACCAAAGTAGTTTACCGTTCCTCCGTATTCGTAGAAAAAGAGGCATTTGGAATCAGATAAATTAATCCTGTAAATGCTTATATCTGAATAAATTGTTTTAATGTTTCCTTGATAAAATGAAGAAGGGTAATTTGAGTTTAAATAAATGATTATTTCTTGTGGTATTTGAGAATAAGGAACATTATATTTTTCGGCATAAAGGAAATCTGAAGACTTGTCAAAGTAAACAACTGTGCCGTCTTCCAAAATAATTTGAAAAGTTCCGTCTATTAGTGCGGCGCGTAGCAGATTTGACGTAAAATTGTTTGCAATGTATTCGCTAATACGAAATGGAATTATGTTGTTTGAAATTTGAATTATATGTGCCAAAACATACATATAATCAGTGTTTTCTATGTCAAACGAAACGGATTTATTAACCTCATCAATGGTGAAATTTTTGACCGGTTCCCAGTTTACCAGACTGCTTACTCCTTGATAATCTTCGGTAAAAGGATACCATTTGCCAAGAATTATGTCATTCAAATCCAAATCATTATAACCTATCGGATATCCTTGCTGATTCCATTGTACAAAAATATTTCTGTTTTCGCCCCATTCATCTATTCTAGGAATTTTTATGCGATATAGTTTGTAATGTCTGTTGAACCAATTGTAAAATTCAAATTGCAGCTTTTTTTCGTCAAGATTGTCAAGACTGTAATCCATAGTGTAAAAGTAAGTTACGGTAATGGGTTGATTAAATTCTACGCTTAAATGATAAGTCAAATCGGCTTCATCGTGCTCGTGATAACCATCAGAAGCATAAATAGGCACAAAATATATAAATTTTGAGCCGATTTTTGATAATCCTTTTGACATTTCCTCAGCATTTTCGTAACTTTGGTACTGGTAAAAGTTAAAAATCATCATTGAGTCTAATGCTCCTTGAGGAACATCTAAGGTAAGCATAATTTTTGTAGTATCGGCGAAAAACATATTTGTGTCGTCGGTATAATTGGCGTAAAAAGTTATAGTACCTCCGTCCGGACCAATTAAACGATTGTAAAGTTCATAATCCCAGTCAATTTCAGGATACCTGTAACAGCCTGATAGAAAAATCATTAATGTAATAAAAATATATAATATAGAGTTTTTCATAATTAGAATTTTAAAGGTTTAGTTGTGTGTTTTGAATAAAGATTTACAGAAAGTGAAATAAATTGTCCGAACATATATTTATAATTAGGATGTGGGTCATCTATTGTCAGTTTAATACCGTTTTGATAATCAGCCGCATAAATATCAATAGGTAAGGCAGAACGCAGCGTATATGTAGATAATCTTATTCCTTGATATTGTATTCCAATGCCCGATGTATTATGCAAAGTAACTCTTGCGAATGTTGCCAAATGATTGAAAATGATGAAGTTTCGGTATTCTCTCTCGAAATAAGTGTCCCCGGGTTTTAGGCTCATCAAAAACATAAAACTAAAACCTGTGAAAATGTAAGGTCTTAGTGATTTTGTTTTCATAAAAACATATCCACCAAAAAATCTAAGTCCCGAAAAACGCCATTTTAACTGCATACTGTTATAATTCAGAATTTCCTGATTGTTTTGGCTGTTGAATGTGTTTGTGTACTCCGAAAAATCAACCGAGTTTTCGTAAGATGCTTCGTTTCTGAACCAAAAATAATATGCTTCGGTTTGCAAAAACCAGCGTTCGTTGAAATCGTATCGAACATAAACAGCCGGATATGGCTTGAATGAACGAATTAATGAGGTGTCCAAACCGTCAAATCTGATTGTTTCGTTTTGTTCGTTAGCAAAGTAAAAGACATATTCATTGTTGTCATATTGATAAAACTCCATTTCCAAATACGGTGAGGTGAAAACCTTCACACCATAGTGCAGAAACTGAGCATTTGCATACAAAAATGTAAATGCAATTATTAATCCGATAAATGATAGTTTTTTAATCATATTTTGAAAAATTTTATGTTTAACATAAGCAGAAATCATTAAAACTTATGGCTAATATAAGAAAATAAAAAGTTCAGAAAAAGATCAAAACCAATACTAATAAGCACAGTCATTAAAGGTGAAAGAGCAGTGAATGCAACTAATAGCACAAAGCAAGCAAGAATTATCCATAAAGAAAAAATCAGATATTTTGCCAAAAATTTATCAAATGTTTTTTAAGGCACTTCATTCTCAAAATTCACTAACAGAATTGTAATATTAGAAATTTCAACATTATTTGACCCGTGTTTATTAAAATTTTCAGTTGTTGAAGTCTCAGAAAACCCTAATTTAAAGCTCAATAAAATAATAAGAATAATTAAAGCAAAAATTTTCATAATTTAGAATTTATGCACAAAGATAAAATAAAAGTGAAAAATTTTTAAAAAAAATTTGATGAGTGTTCAATTTTTAGTCTTTTTGGATATATTTGCACAAATCAACTAAAAAAATCAAATTATGGACAACAAGGAAAAGGTAATTAAAGTTTTTGAACAAAGCGAAATTCCTTTAAAACAAGGCGAGGTGGCTGAAAAAGCCGGAATTGATGCAAAAGAAATTACAAAAATTATCAAACAATTGCAAACTGACGGTAAAATAGAGTCTCCAAAACGTTGCTTTTATCAGTTGAAAAAGTAAAATAATATAGAAAATTAGTCAATTAGCAAATTAGCTAATTGGCTAATTAACTAATTGACACATTGGCTAATTAACTAATTGACTAATTGACACATTGGCTAATTAACTAATTGACACATTGGCTAATTAACTAATTGACACATTGGCTAATTAACTAATTGACACATTGGCTAATTAACTAATTGACACATTGGCTAATTAACTAATTGACACATTGGCTAATTAACTAATT
>DYKL01000013.1:18850-27079 GCA_020722645.1 Acetofilamentum sp.
AATTAACTAATTGACACATTGGCTAATTAACTAATTGACACATTGGCTAATTAACAAATTTGTGTGGCTTTTAAACCAAACAGTCATGTGGAAATATCTTGCTTGAACTGAAAGTTGATTGTAAATTTTACATTATCAAAGTGCAATTAATTGTACAATGTGATTTTATCAACACATTACTGTTAATGCAAACAAGTTGCTTTCAGCAGGACAATTGGGTGGTGTTTCTACTCCAAAGTCAGTTTTAAAACTTTTTTGATAAGATTTATTTAAAGTTATAATATCACTAAAAAGGTTTAAGATAAAATAAATTGCAAGTCCGATAAAGCGAAGTTGGCACATTAACTAATTGACAAATTGACTAATTTGCTAATTGACGAATTAATAATTGTATAAATGGAAAAATTTCTGAAATATCCAAGTATTCTGCATATTGATTCTGAAAAAGAAATTCAGTCTGTTTATGAACAAAATTTTGACAAAGGAATTTTTTATGTACAGGAAAAAGTTCACGGTGCAAATTTTTCTTTCTGGACTGACGGTAAAATAATTAAACCCGCTAAAAGAACAGATTTTTTGAAACCCGACGAAAAATTTTTTAATTTTCAAAAAATAATAAAAAAATATAACAATCAGGTGCTTGGACTATTTGATGGTTTAAAATCGCAAATTGCTGACATTAAATTCATTATTATTTATGGTGAACTTTTTGGCGGAATTTACCTTCACCCTGATGTAAAACCCGTTGCAGGTGCTATTTCTGTTCAAGGAGGGCTGTTTTATTGCCCCGATAATGAATTTTATGCTTTTGATATTTCAATAAACGGTGATTATTTTCTTGACGTTTCTCAAATAAATTCATTGTTTGAAAAATGGAATTTTATTTATGCGAAAACACTGTTTCAAGGCAGTTTCAAAAAGGCATTAAGTCATTCAAACGAATTTGAATCAACAATTCCCGAAATTTTTGGCTTACCTAAAATAGAAAATAACATTTGCGAAGGAATTGTCATCAGACCTGAAAAATCAATTTTTATTGACAATCATACAAGATTGATTATTAAAAACAAAAACGCAAAATGGGCAGAAGAAGTACAAATCAGCAAAAAAGACGTTATTGATGAATATAAAAACAAAATCACTAAGAATTTGCAAAACAGAATAGTCAATTTTGTTACAAAAAACCGTTTAGAAAACGTCATCAGTAAAATGGGCAAAGATAACGAAATCTGGCAATTTAAGGTTGCCCTGATAGATGATGCTTTTGATGATTTTCTGAAAAAATTTGAAAATGAATACAATTCTTTAAGCAATAATAAAAAGAAATTAATCAAAATTACACTAAATAAAAAGGCTTCCGAATTGATTAACAGCTACTTTAACCCAAATATTCCATTACAGTAGCCGAAAATCAGTAATTCAACAGATATAAATTTTCGTTTTTTTTGTATCTTTGCAGGTTAATTTTTAGTAATGAACAATTCAGAAATAGAAAATTCGCAAGAATTTATTGATGTTTACAAGGCATCTGAAAATAATTTAAAAAACATAAGCGTAAAAATTCCGCGTGATAAGTTTATTGTTGTTACAGGTCTTTCAGGTTCGGGGAAATCATCATTAGCTTTTGATACGCTGTATGCCGAAGGACAACGGAGATACATCGAAAGTTTATCGGCTTATGCACGCCAGTTTCTCGGCAGAATTAAAAAACCTGCTGTTGAATACATCAACGGCTTACCACCGGCAATTGCCATTGAACAAAAAGTCAGAAGCAACAATCCGCGTTCTACCGTCGGAACTGCTACAGAAATATACGATTACTTAAAACTGCTTTTTGCAAGAGTCGGGAAAACGTACTCGCCTGTTTCAGGTCAGATAGTTCAAAAGCATTACGTTTCTGATGTTGTTAATCATATCGCTTCATTGCCCGAAGGAGCAAAAGTTTCAATTTTATCTCCTATCGAAATTAACGGAAAAACTGTCGCTGAACAATTGGAAATTCTCGAAAGACAAGGTTTTTTGAGAGTTGAACTAAACACCAAAACAGAAAGCGGAATATACAGAATTGATGAAGTTAAAGCTGATACTGAGCTTCAGCAAAAAGTTGCCTCAATGTGCCTTGTAATAGACCGATTTAAAGCTTCAGAAAAATCCGAAACTGAGTCGAGAGCCGCAGATTCGGTTCAGACAGCTTTTTTTGAAGGATCCGGAATTTGTATTATAAAATCCGAATTTGAAGAAAATATCAAAAAAACCGAATTTTCCGATAAATTTCAGGCAGATGGCATAGAATTTCAGGAACCTGATTTGAATATGTTTAATTTTAACAATCCTATCGGTGCTTGTGAGGTTTGTAACGGCTTTGGTTCAACAATAGGTATAGATGAAAAATTGGTGATTCCGGACGAAAAATTTTCGGTTTACGAAGATGCCGTTGCTTGCTGGAAAGGCGAAAAAATGCAGTATTACAAAAATTTATTCATTAAACAATCATACAAATATAATTTCCCGATTCATAAACCATATTCAGAATTATCAGACAAAGAAAAAGACCTGCTTTGGGAAGGAAAGCACGATTTGACGGGGATTAATGATTTTTTCAAAATGCTTGAAGGTGAACAACATAAAATACAATACAGAGTTATGTTGTCGAGATACAGAGGCAAAACAACTTGTCCGGTTTGCAAAGGAGGACGACTGAAAAAAAGTGCTTCTTATGTCAAAATTGGCGGTAAAAATATAACTGACTTGGTTTTGATGCAAATCAAAGACTTAAGACTTTTTTTTGAACAACTTGAATTAAATGAAAGTGATAAAAAAATATCACAACGTTTATTAACAGAAATCCAACAAAGAATTGATTTTTTGGATAAAGTAGGATTAGGATATCTGACTCTAAACAGACCGTCATCAACACTTTCTGGTGGTGAAACTCAGCGTATTAACATTGCAACAGCATTAGGCAGCAGTCTTGTGGGTTCTTTGTATGTGCTTGATGAACCAACAATAGGCTTACATTCACGCGATACAGATAAATTATTGTCTGTATTAAAAAATTTACAAAATCTCGGAAATACTGTTCTTTTGGTGGAACACGAGCAAAGAGTTATTGAAGCAGCCGAATGGATTATAGATTTAGGTCCCTTAGCCGGTTCAAAGGGCGGTGAAGTTGTATATCAGGGAGATTTTGAAACATTCAAAAAATCAGAAACTTTAACAGCTCGATATTTGAACGGCTCTTTGTCGGCAATAGAAAACAGACCAAAAAGAAAACTGAGTGAAAAGAAAGGTTACATCGAAATAACTGAAGCAAAACAGAACAATCTGAAAAATGTCTCATTAAAAATACCTTTGGGAGTCATTGTTGCTGTGAGCGGAGTTAGCGGTTCAGGAAAATCATCTCTTATAAAAGATGTTTTGTATCCTTCGGTTTTAAGGCATTTTGAAATATATTCGCATGTTCCAGGGCGTGTCAGAGAAGTAAAAATTGACAAATCGAAATTATCGGCAATAGAATTTGTTGACCAAAACCCCATAGGTCGCTCAACACGTTCAAATCCGGCTACATACATAAAAGCTTACGACGACATCAGAAAATTGTTTTCTGTCCAGCAATATGCTAAAATCAACGGTTTTACACCCGGTCATTTTTCTTTTAATACTGACGGCGGAAGATGCGAAGAATGTCAGGGAGACGGTTTTATAACTGTAGAAATGCAGTTTATGGCTGATGTTACGATGGTTTGTGAATCCTGCAAAGGGAAAAGATTTAAAGATGAAGTTCTCGAAGTAAAGTACAGAGACAAAAATATTTACGATGTTCTGGAAATGACTATCGAAGATGCCATAGAATTTTTTGACAGTAAACACAATGACCGTAAACAAGAAAAATCAACATTAAACAATATAGTCGAAAAGTTAAAAATACTGCTCAAAGTGGGTTTGGGTTATGTAAAACTCGGACAACCCACTTCAACGCTCAGCGGTGGCGAAAGTCAAAGGATAAAGCTTGCTACGTTTATTGCAAATAACAGCTCCGAAAAGCCAACTTTGTTTATCTTTGACGAACCTACAACCGGCTTGCATTTTGATGATGTAAGGAGGCTTTTGGTCGCATTTAATGAGTTATGCGACAAAGGTCATTCGATAATTTTTATTGAACATAATCTTGATATGATTAGAAGTGCCGACTGGGTAATAGATTTAGGTAAGGAAGGCGGAGACGAAGGCGGCGAAATCCTTTTTGAAGGCACACCCGAAGAACTTGTTAGGTGCAAAAATTCTTATACGGGAGGATATTTGAATAAATTTAAAAATTAATAAAAATGAATAAATTACTTCTTTTTTTAGGATTAGTTATTTTTTTTAGTTCATGTTCAATATCAAAAAATAACAATTTGAGTGCTGATGAAATTTGGGAAAACTATTTAAAAACTATTGGTGATATTGAACAAATTAAGAGTTTTAAAAGTTTATCCTATATTTCAATTATTTCTTCACCATATGGACAAATTGTAAGTAAAACACAAATAATATGTCCTGATAAAATATACAGAGAAGTAGCATACCCGAACAAAGAGATTATTACGTATATTATAAATGGAGATAAAGGAGTTGTTAAAACATCTGAAGGAATTAAACAATTACCAATAAACGAAATAGAAGCAAATGACGAAGGTTTAATGATTCCTGAAATTTATTACAAGGAATTTGGTTATCCAATTAAATTAGCAGATAATTTTAAATCTAACAGATACTTTAATATAATTGTAATAACTGAAAATAGTGAAATTAATTATTTTATTAAAAAATCAAATTTTAATTTATCGTATTTGGAGATTAATGGAATTAAAATTGAAATTCTGAAGACAAATATTGTTAATGGTATTAATTTTACAAAGAATTATAAAACGATAACACAGAAAGAAACATTAATAGGTACTTATGATTTTATAGAATTTAATCCTAATATTGATACAAATATTTTTCAAATTGAATAGTTTCTCGTCTCTATCTCTTTATTTTACGATATATTAATTGACTATAAATTCTTAATTAGCATTATATGTAAATAGGACTAAAATATTTTGTATGCAAAAATTTAAAAACTCAAAACACTTACGAAAAGACTTGCGGATTTAAGGTTATAGTTAAAGTTTAAAGTCAATAAAGTTATAAGATTTTTTAGTAATTTATTATTTAGCCAAAATTTGGGCTAAAAACTTGTCCCGTTAGTATCTATACAAAATCGACATAACCTTTTAATTTTCAATTTTATAAACTTTCAACTCATGAACAAAGACATTAGATGGGAACAAAGATTCTCAAATTACAAAAAAGCTTTAAGTAATTTAAAACAAGCTATTGATATTCTTGAAAGTAAAAAATATAAAAAGAATAATGAAGGAATAGCAGACGAATTGGAAAGGGTTATAAAAGAAGGGCTAATTCAAAGATTTGAATATACTTTTGAATTGTCTTGGAATGTTATGAAAGATTATGCAGAATATCAGGGAATTTTTGAAGTAAAAGGTTCAAGAGACGCTATCAGAGAGGCTTTTAAAATGAATTTGATTAATAATGCCGAAAGTTGGATGGATATGATAAAATCAAGAGTTAATACTGCTCATTCTTACGATGAAGATACTATAAATGAAATTATCAAAATGGTTATAAATGTTTACTCAGAATTATTTTGTGATTTTGAAAAAACAATGGAAAATTTGAGAACAAAAAATTAATTTTCTACTAAAAATGATCTACGGATTAGAACAAAATATAATTTTAAAAATTGTTGATGTTTTCTCATCTTTTCCAGAAGTTGAAGAGGCAATTTTATACGGTTCAAGGGCAAAAGGAACTTATAAAGATGCTTCTGACATTGACATTACTCTAAAAGGAGAAAAACTGAATCTCACAATACTTAACAAAATCAACTGGCAATTAGATGATTTAATGCTTCCATATACTTTTGATTTATCAATTTATCATCGTATTTCAAACAATGACTTACTTGAACACATCGAAAGAGTTGGAAAAAATTTATACATAAAACAATAAATAAATTTATGCAAAAATTTAAAAACTCAAAACTCTGGAAATATTTAAGAGCTTTTATATTATTTTCAGCTATTACACACTTATTTTTTCTTTTTATTTATTCAATCTTCAAAAAAGACATAAGCCTCATTAACTTTTTTGATATCGTTGACCTTGATTTATTTTTTCCGGAAATTTCAAAAGGAACTTTAAGTCAAATACTTTCGTTTATTACAATAATTGTTGTGTTTTTTGTGATACATATTTTTTTTTCTTATAAAAAATCCTGTAAATAGAGTTTAACCTGAATTTATTTTTTCGTTCCGAAAATGAAGCCTCAAAACAACGAAATATCATTCAAAAATGCCGCTGAAATTGCTCAAGTATCGGTTGCAACTATCAGAAATTGGATAAAAACAGGTTATCTCAATATAACTTCTGCCGGCAATGTTGATTTTGAAGGGTTTAACAAATTTATGGACGAGGTTGCCGGAAAAGAAAAACTAAATTCCAGAGCTAACAAACTCAAAAAAGATGAACATAATCATAAAAAATTGTCATTAGAAATTGAAAGGAAAATTAAAAATACCGGCAAAAACTCCGATAAATTGGGCAATGAATATGAATTGTCGCTTTCAAACTCTTACCGCAACAAAGAAGGGATTTACTACACTCCGAGCGAAATTGTAAAAGATATGATGAAAAATCTTATTGTAGATGAATTTACAACTTTCTGCGATCCTTGTTGCGGTTCGGGTAATTTTATTATCGAAGCTTTAAATATCGGCATAAAACCTGAAAATATATACGGTTACGACCTTGACACAAACGCTGTCGAGATAACAAAAAAACGTATTTTCAACAAAACCGGTTACAAAAGCCGGAATATTGTTTCCGTTGATTTTTTGAAATATACTTCATCTCAAAATTTTGCAGATTTAAGTTTTGATTTGATTTTTACAAATCCTCCCTGGGGTAAAAAAATTAACATCAAAGAAAAAGAACGATATGGTAGTATTTTTGGATCCGGAAAAAGTATAGATACAAGCTCACTTTTTTTATTTGCAAGTTTAAAAATTTTGAAAAATAATGGAAAACTCGGCTTTTTGTTGCCCGAAGCTTTCTTTAATATAGCTACTTTCGAAGATGTACGTGAAAAAATATTACAGTATAAAATTGAGCGTATTGTAGATTACGGAAAATCTTTTAAAGGTTTATTGACAAAAACACAGGCAGTTATTTTGAAAAAGGTAAATTCTGAAAATTCTGAAAATTTTGAAAATAAAATAATTTGTCAATCGAATAATAAAATTTTCAGTCGCACTGCCGAGTCTTTTCAAAAAAATCCAAAAAAAATATTCAATTTTTGGCTAAATTCCCAAAGCTCTGAAATTATTGAACACCTATACAAATTGCCTCATATCACACTTGAAAACAAAGCTAAATGGGCATTGGGCATAGTTACAGGAAACAATAAGCAACATTGTTCCTGTCAGATTAAAAATGATTATGTTCCTGTTTATAAAGGCTCGGATATAACTACTGCCGGTCTTAAAGAACCTTCTTGTTATATTCCTCATCATTTTTCTAAATATCAGCAAGTTGCACCGCTTGAAATGTACGAAGCTCCCGTAAAAATAATATACAAGTTTATTACTTCAAATCCTGTATTTTTCTGCGATACACAACAACGTTTTATTTTAAACAGTGCTAATATTCTAATTCCTGACAATTCTATCGGAATAACACCGCAACAATTGTGCGACTTATTGAACAGCCGTTTAATAAATTGGCTGTTCAAAAGCATTTTTAACACGCACAAAATTCTTCGCCGTGATTTGGAAAGTTTGCCTTTACATACGGGATATTTTGCTAATTATCAGTGTTTTGAAGAACAAACTTTCCTTGATTATCTACATATCAGACAGACAAAAGAGGGTACGTATAAAATAGTGCGAAGTGTATAGTTGATAGTGCATAGTTATATTGTTTACTTGACTTCGACTACGCTCAGTCTGACAACTTTACTAATAACTCGACTTCGACTACGCTTAGTCTGACAACTTTACTAATAACTCGACTTCGACTACGCTTAGTCTGACAACTTTACTAATAACTCGACTTCGACTACGCCCAGTCTGACAACTTTACTAATAACTCGACTTCGACTACGCTCAGTCTGACAACTTT